>JACRGQ010000061.1 GCA_016217735.1 Nitrospinota bacterium | reverse complement strand
CCCGCCCCTTCGGCCGGTCCGCCCGGAGCCAAGCCCCCCACCAGCGCACCCGTGTTGTTTTTCAGCTTAAGCGCTTTTTGCAGCTCTGGGGTGATGGCCTGGATGATGACGCCCAGCCAGCCGCGGCTGACGCCTTTCTTTCCCTTGAGATCCGCCAGTATCTGCTTTGCCATGTTGATCGGAATGGCGAAACCGATACCGATGTTCCCCCCCTGGTTGCCGGGGAGTATCGCGCCGTTGATGCCGATCACCTTGCCGTCGATATTGATGAGCGGCCCGCCGGAGTTGCCGGGGTTGATGGAGGCGTCGGTCTGTATGTAGTTATCG
Organism: Nitrospinota bacterium; assembly: GCA_016217735.1. Classification (NCBI taxonomy): domain Bacteria; kingdom Pseudomonadati; phylum Nitrospinota; species Nitrospinota bacterium. Next base: position 26,516 of record JACRGQ010000061.1, on the reverse strand, counting down.
TAGCGGCCGGCGCCGATGTCGCGCCCCAGCGCGCTCACCACCCCAACCGTAACGGTCTGTGAAAGGCCGAAGGGATTGCCGATGGCGATCACCCATTCGCCCACTTCCAGGCGGTCGCTGTCTCCCAAATCCACCACCGGCAGGTCTTTGTCGCCCTGAATCTTGATGAGGGCGATGTCGGTTTCGGGATCGGTACCAACGATTTGGGCATCGTATTCCTTGCCGCTGTTAAGTTTTACTTTGATTTCATCAGCGCGTTCCACCACGTGGTTGTTGGTGAAAATATAGCCTTCCTTGTCGAGGATGAAGCCGGAACCGAGCGAGTGGCGCGGCATCTGCGGCATCTGGTTGCCAAAAAATTCATTGAAGAGATCGTTGGGGTCGTACTGGCCGCGCGGCCCCCTCTGCAGGTGCGGCTGCTTGGGCGTTTGGGTGGTGTAGATGTTCACCACCGCCGGTTTTTCACGCTTTACGATGTCGACAAAAATATTTTTCGCACCGGGATCCGCCACGGACACGGACGGTTTTGCGGGGCTGGCCGCCATCGCTATTTCAGCCGTGCGGTTTTCCCCCGCGAGATACCCGATAATCCCCGCCACGGCGGCGGCGGCAAATACCTTTCGCGCATTCCAATTCCTGAAGCGATCCATCGGTGAACTCCTCAAATATTTATAGTGCGTTGAGCCAGAAGCTTAAATTTAAATTATACCATGTTTTTCCCGCGCTTCCGGTTCATAAAAAAACTTCGGTGGTGTCTCAGTTTGGGATTGCCGCAGCCATCTTCGATGGCCTCGCAATGACAGTAATTTGTCATTGCGAGCGTTAGCGAAGCAATCTCGTGCTCCATTCAAACATTAATTTCAAACTGATACACTGCCAAAACTTCCGGCGGCCTTGGGAAGCCGCCGGAAATTCAGGAAGGTTGGGTTATCGTGGTTTTTCAGCCGGTCTTTATCTCGATCTTTTTCGTCGCCTGAATGGCTTCGCCCGTCTTGGGCAAAGTCACTTTCAGCACGCCGTTCTTGAACGTGGCATCCACCTTGTCGCGGTCAATGGGCGCCGGGAGCGTCACGCTCCGGCAGAAAGCCCCATAGATCCGCTCACTGCGGTAATAGTCCCTGCCCTCATCCTCTTTCTCCATCTTCTTTTCGCCCTTTATCGTCAAGGTCTTTTCGGTGAGGAGCAGTTCCACGTCCTTCTCGCCCATGCCGGGGAGTTCGGCGGTGACCAAGACCGCCTTCTCGTCTTCGCTCACGTCAAGATGCGGCGAAGCCGCCATGTCCCGCATTTCACGGGGCATCAGCGGGAAGCGGCTGAAACCGCCCATGAAATCGCTGAACAGCCGGTTCATGCTCTCTTGAAGCGCATAGAATGGATCCTGTTCGCGCCGGGCCAGTCCCTCCTCCCTTTCCTTCCTGAAAGGAACAATGTTTTTCACTTTCATGACCGATTCCTCCTTATACCAGAAAAGTTATGCCACTTTTACCGGTACCCTTACCGGTTTCTGTGCAGCCGGTTTTGGCTATATCCAGCCGTAATTCGCCCCTCCATTGCTGAAAAGCCGCTTTCGCCCACTTATTTTAAGTGTGGCGGCCATCGCTTTCCTGTTCCTAATTTCATTGTAAAATCGATTTTCCGCCCGTCAAGGCGTATGGAAAAAAATCGCTGATCGCTTGTACCGGGGTACAAAAAACGGGGCGGGAAATGGTCAGGAAGGGCGGGTGAGCGGGAGGGTGAAGGTGAAGCGGAAGCCTTTGCCGGTATCGGTGTCGACCGCCACCTTGCCGCCGTGCTGTTCGACTATCCGTTTCACGGAAGGAAGACCGAGGCCAACCCCCTTCTTCGCCTGGTTGGCCTGCCAGTATTCGTCGAAAACGTGGGGGATCTCGCCGCTCGGCATCCCCTCGCCATCGTCTTCCACCGTACAGTAAAGGTCGTTGCTGTCCAGCCGGGTGCTCACCGCCACCTTGTTCTTCGCGTGTTTCATGGCGTTCTGGATGCAGTTGTTCAGCACCCGCTCGATGTGCAGGATGTCGCAGTTCACTATTTTTTGCGGGCAGTTGACGCCGGCCCCTTCGGCCCAGCGCTTGCCTTCCACGTAGAGTTCTATCTTCCGCATGGTGAGTTCGGAATAGAAATTGGAAACCGACGCATCGATAATTTTGTAGATGTTTACCGGCATGGGGGAGATGGCGAGCCGCCCCGCCTCCAACTTGCCGTAGAGCAAAATATCGTCCACGAAAGCGGCGATTTTTTTGCCGGCGCTGACGATCTGCTTGCCGATTTCCTCTTTGCGGGCGATAAGGGTATGGTCGTCCATGCGGCGGACCAGTTCGCCGTAGCCGTTCACCGGCGTGACGAACGATATGAGGTCGTGCGTGAGGGAGTGGTAGAGCCGCTGTTTTTCCTTTTCGCGCTTATCCCCCGCTTCGTAGAGTTGCGCGTTCACCACCGCCACCGCCACCTGTTGGGCGACGAGGCTCAACATTTCCACCGAGGTCTGGTCGTACAGCCCCGCTTCGCCGTAGCACTGCACGGAGAGAACGCCGACGATGCGGCCGCTTTGCGGCATCGGCACGCCAAGCCACGATTTGGCCGGCTTGCCGCCGTGGCGGATGCCCATCGCGGCGCATTCCTTTTCGCTGTCTTCTTTTATCAGCAACGGGCGGCGGTTGCGGACTATCCAGCTGTTCATGCCGTCGCTTAAGGGGTAGCTCTCCGGCTCCCCGCGCCCCTCGCCGGATATCCAGCTGGCGATGAATTCCAGCTTTTCCTCTTTCGGGTGGTAAAGGACGATGTTCACCCGGTCGGTGCGCAGCACTTTCCCCAGATGCTCCACCACCGCCTGCGTCAGCTCGCGCAGCGTAAGCTGCGAGGCGATGAATGTCCCGACGCGGCTGATGGTCTGCAAGGTTTTGAGCCGCTTTTCCATCACCGCCGCGTCGCGCACGCGCGCCGCCATCAGCCCCACGTGTTGCGCCACGGTCTCCAGCAACGGCAGGTTGGCCTCTTTTGCCTGGCGGCTGGCGAGAAAAAGAAAGCCGAGGCATTCCCCTTCATGCATTACCGGCGCGCAGACAACGGTGGCGAAGCCGTTCTTTTTGCAGAAATCGCTTTGGGTCTCTTCCACCCATTGCGGGCCGCCGGTCTCAATGGCCGCGCGGCAGGCGCAGGCGGGGGCTTCCAGCCCGCCAAAGCAGAAGTGGTACAACCCTTCGCCCGATTCGGCGCCGATGGCGATTTCAGCGTGGCGGCAGCGGATGCGGGCCCAGCCGGCATCCATGCCGGCGGCGGAAACCAGTTCGGCCAAAAAGGTTTTTAGCGCGGCGCGGGCGGTTTCTTCGCTGTTGGCTTGGGCCAGCGGCGTGAGGAGGCGCGGCAGGCTTTGTTCGAAACTCATATCACCGCCAGCCCGATGTCGCTGATCCCGGCGGCGCGGCAAATGCCCATGATCTCGACGGCCAAGCCGTAGAAGAGCCTTTTATCGGCGCGGATGATGACGGAACTCTTGGCGCCGGGGGTTTGCCGCAGCGCCGCTTCGATTTCCTCCTTGGTGCTCTCTTTGCCGTCAAAATATATTTTTCCTTCGCCGCTGATCTCAATGGTGAAGGAGCGGTTTTGGCCGGCGGCGGCGCCCGCCTTGGCATCGGGGAGCTGGATGTCGAGGCGCGAGGCGAACCCGACGTATGAGGTGGTGACCATGAAAAAGACGAGGAGCACCAGCACCACGTCGACCAGATTGATGATTTGGAGCGAAAAGTCCTCTTCCCCGGACTTAAGGAACTTCATTGGCCATCCCGCCCGTTTTCTTTTCGGTGATGAAGTGCTCCAAAAGCCCTTCAATCAGGTCAATGGACACCTCTTCCATTTCCAGGATAAGCCGCTCGGTCCGTCCCCGCAGAAAATGATACCCCCCCAGCGCGAGGATGCCGACCATAAGCCCGGCCGCGGTGGCGATGAGCGCCTCCGCCACGCCGCCGGCCACCAGCGAAGGATTGCCGGGGCCGCTGGTGGCGATGGCGCCGAAGGAGCGGATCAGCCCGGAGACCGTGCCGAGCAGGCCGAGCATCGGGGTGATGCTGGCGATCACTCCCAGCCCGCGCAGACGGGAGATAAGCCAAGTCGCCTCGTGGCCGCCGGCCCCTTCCACCGCGCGTTCGGTCTCCAAAACGCCGAGGTCGGCGCGCAGCAGTCCGGCGCGCAGGATGCGGCTGATCGGCACGTCATGTTTGCGGCAGACCTTGAGCGCCTGGGCAAAATCGTGTTTTTCCCAGTGCGCCCGTACTTCATTGATGAACTGCGGATGGATGATGTTGCTCCGCCGCAGGCTGATAAACCGTTCGATGAAAATCGCCACCGCGAGAATGGAACAAAAAAGGATGGGCCACATCATGAAGCCCCCTTTGGCAAAAACGCCGGCGATCCAGAAAGGGTCGTCCGAAAACGGACTCGCGAATGCCGGGGGAGCGGCGAACAGGAAAAACGCCACGGCGGATAAAAGCCCGTTGCGCACTACCATTACCCCCATAGTTACTGATTTTTATAGCACAGTTGCGGTTTGACTGGACACTTTTTTATCACTAGACTGGTGCGAGGATGAGAGGTTATAGGGCGTTATGCGGCATATTGGCGGTCTGCGCCATCGCCCTGTCCGCTCCGGCCGCCCGCGCCGACATCCTGAAATTCACCGACGAAGAAGGGGTGCTCCATTTTACCGACCGCGGAGTGTCCGGCAAACACGAGGTCTTCATACGCGCGCACGCGCCGCTTCCCCGTTCCGTGATGTACGATGCCAACCGCTGGCGCTATATGCCGCTGGTGCGCGCCGCGGCGGTGGAGCATGGCGTGGACGCCGGGTTTATCGCCTGCGTCATCGAAGCGGAGAGCGGGTTCAACCCGGGCGCGGTATCGGCCGCCGGGGCGCGGGGGCTGATGCAACTGATGCCCTCCACCGCCATGCGGTACCGGGTGGATAACCCGTTCGACCCGGCATCGAACATTCTCGGCGGCACCCGCCATCTCAAGTCGCTTTTGCAAAAATACCGCGGGAGCATGAAGCTGGCATTGGCCGCCTACAACGCGGGGGAAGACGCGGTGGCCAAATACAACGGCATTCCCCCCTTCCGCGAAACGCGGGAATATGTGGCCAAAATCCTCCAACGCTACAACAAGTCCGCCGCGCTTTCCGATGACGCGGGCGCGAGGAAAAAAATTTACCGGTATACCGCCAGCGACGGCTCCATCCTCCTCACCGACACGCCACGCGCGCGGAAGGAGTTCAATTGACCGCCCGGCGTGTTGATGGCGTGACGCCATGAAGCGGATTAACCTGCCGAACAGGCTGACGCTGTTCCGGATTTTCGTCGTCCCCCTTATCATTGTTTTCCTCATCAAGCCGTCGCCGCTCTTTTCCTTCCTGGCGGCGGTGGTTTTCACCGTGGCCGCGATAACCGACTGGCTTGACGGCCACCTCGCCCGCTCCACCGGCCAGGTGACAACCCTCGGGAAACTGCTCGACCCAATAGCCGACAAAATACTGATGGTGTCGGTTTACATCCCGTTAGTGGGGGTGGGGCGGATACCGGCCTGGCTGGCCACCATCATGATTGGCCGTGAATTGGCCATCAGCGGCCTGCGGGCGTTGGCCGCAACGGAAAAACTTATCATTCCGGCCGGTGCCGCGGGAAAATACAAGACCGGGTTCGAAATCGCCGCCATGGAGTTCCTGTTGCTCGACTGGGACTTTAAGTTCATGAATTTTCAAACGTTAGGGTTTATCTGTCTCCTCATAGCCATGTCTTTCAGCCTTTTTGCCGCCGTCACCTATTTTCTTTTGTACTGGCGGGCTAAAGAATCGGCCACCGCCTGACGATAATAAATACGTAGTTGGAATGGATGCCGGCTCTTTGGGGTTGGGTTGAAGGCTTGGGAGGTTGTTGACTACAGACGTAACAGTTTGTAAAATGATAACAGCATTCCTCTTGTATGTTAATAGCGGAGCCACCGCAATTTGGCGGCACACCGCGGCGGAAAAACAGGAAACGCGCCATTATTGCCAACGTGACCGAGTGGGGAGAAAAAGGAGGTTCCTTTCAATATTGAGGGGATACTGTATTCGCGAACTCCCATTTTTTTGGTGTATTAAATTTTTTTAAATTTTTTTGGAGGATTTTTATGAAGAAGATGGCACTTTTCCTTTTCACGGCCATTGCCGTGATCGCCTTTGGCGCCGGCACGGCCCGCGCCGACCGCGGCTTCTGGTTCCACAGCACCGCCGCGGGTTGGAGCACGTACTTTAACATCACCAACACCAGCGGCACCGCGGTTGACGCGACCGTCACGTTCTACGCCCTTACCGGCGGCACGGCGGTCGGCAGCACCACCCAGACCATTCAGCCGAACGGTCAGTGGAACTTCAGCACGGGCGCAATTGGCAGTGTCACCACCAACTCGCTCGAAGCGGCCGTCCGCGGCCCGGTGACCATTTCCGGCGCCACTACGGGCGTCATTCACGGTTACAGCACCATCGCCAACTCAACCTTCAGCGGGTTTAACTTCGGCATTCTCGCCGGCACGAACCCCGCGGCTGAGTAACAGCGGTTTATTTAGCTGACAAACCCCGGCCATGTATCATGGCCGGGGTTTTTTTTATATTTTGCCCCCCGTTCATTTATAATCACATACTATGAAAAAAGCTTTTTTGCTGCTCCTTGCGCTCATTCCCCTTGCCGCCTGCCAGCCTTCAGAAAAGGCGAAGGCCGACTCGAAAATCCATTTTGAGCTGGCCCGCGAATATCTGCTGGCGGGAAGCGCCGACAAGGCGCTGGCGGAAGCCGACGCCGCGCTCAAGGCCGATGGCGGCAACACCGACGCCGCTTTTTTAAAGGCCGACGTGCTGGCGAAAGCCGGCCGCCATGACGAGGCGTTGCACATGGTGGAAAAAGCATCAAAGAAATTCGGCCCCGGGGATGCATACAAAAAGGAACACTGGCTCGGCGTGCTCTCGTTCCACAAAAAGGAACTGGACAAGGCGCTGGAGCATTTCAACCGCTCCGCCGCGGCCAACCCGAAATTTGCGGACAACTATACGATGCTGGGCCAGACCTACGGCACCATGGGAAAACCGCGGGAAGCGGTGGCCGCCTATGAACGGTGGGCCGCCGTGGAACCGGCAAGCGAACGCGCATGGACCCAGCTTGGCATCGCGTACGTCGGCGCGCACGATTTGGACAAGGCGCGGCAGGCGCTGGACAAGGCGCTCGCCATAAACCCCAAAAGCGGGCTGGCTTACAATTACCTCGGCGCGCTGGCCGAGGAACGGCGCCAACCGAAGGAGGCCGAAGAGTTTTTCCGCAAATCAATCGAACTCGGTCCTCAAAACCAGTTTGCCCATCTGAATCTGGCGCAGTTGCTCATCATGGGGGGCCGCCACAAGGAAGCGCTTGTCCCATTGAACAAGACGCTGGAGATACAGCCGGACAACCAGTTCGCCCTCTTCTATATGGGGCGGTATCACCAATTGGAAAAAGATTCCGGCAAAGCGGCCGATTTTTATGAAAAGGCGGTGGCGAAAGACCCGGCACTGTGGGCCGCCCGCACCGGCGTGGCCGAAGCGGCGCTCGCGGCGGGCGGCATGTACGGCCGCGCGGAACAAATCTTAAACGACGGCATCGCCAAGGACCCGCTTAACCGGAAGGGATACCACTACTACCTTGCCCGCATCGGCTTGGCGAAGGGGGATTATGCCGCCGCGCTGCGGCACGCCGATAATGCCGCCGCGTTGCTTGATAAGGCCGATACCCTCGCGCAGGCCGACAGCCGCCTGATGCGCGGTCAAATCTTCGAGGCAATGAAAAAGACCGCCGAGGCGAAAAAAGAATATCAGGCCGCCGCACAACTCGCCCCGGGAACCGCCATTGAAAAAGACGCCAGAAAACGGCTCGCCCGCTAACGCGGGGGGGATGCTTTCCCGCCCCGGGGTGGCGGGCCTTCTCATTTTTGCCGGGTTCGCCGCTTACTATCTCTCGTTCTGCCAATACGGCATAAACCTTTGGGACGAAGGGGGGCTGTATTACGGCGGCGAACGTTACCTGCACGGGCAACGGGTTTTTAAGGATTTTCTCGGCTATCCCCCCGGCATCTACTGGATAGCCGAGGGAACATTCCGCCTTTTCGGCGACGACATGTTGCCGCTCCGGCGCGTCCTCGCCGTGCTCACCGCTTTTTTCCCGCTGTTCGGCTGGCTGATCGCCCGCCGCTTCCTTTCCGGCGTGTGGCTGGCCGCGGCGGTGCTTCTCGTGGCTTCCACCCCGGCGGTCTACTACCAGCGCTCGTATGGGTTGATGCTGCTCTTCGCCGCGTGGGCCGTCCTCGCCTGCCTTGATGACCGGAAGCGGTGGCCCTGGATGGCCGCCGCCGCCCTCACCGCCTATTATTTCAAGGTGGAGGTACTGCTTATCATCGGCCCCCTTTACGCATGGCTGCTGCTTGATGCCCATGGCTTCCGGCGGCGCGGCTGGGCGCTATTGGCCGCCATCGCCATTTTCTTCACGCTGTTTTTCTGGAACGACCTCGTCGATTTTCTCCTGTTCAAGGTGCGCACGGAATTAAGCCTGTGGGGCAACAGCTTCCCGGTGCCGTGGCGCCCTTATCAGGGGGCGCCGCTCGGCCTTTTCACCTTTTTGGAGAGCATGCTTTTTTACCTGCCATTCGCGGCCGGCGCGCTGCTGGCGGGCCACGGGCTGCGCGCCAAAGGGCTCACGGATGTGGAGCGGACGCGGTTCCTGGCGCTGGCCTATTTGCAGACGGGGGCGATGGCGCTGGTGGTGATGCGCGCGGGGTTCGACAATCTGGTCCGCTGCTTGCCGCTTTTCTTTATCGCGGCGGTGGTGTTGGCGCGGATCGCCGTTTCCCTTGTGCGGGATGCGGGGTGGCGGCGGCCGGCGCTGGCGGCATCCGTCCTTCTTTGGGGGCTGTACATCGCCGATTTCAACGTTCGCAATGGTTTCTACATCGGCTCGGTTGGCGCCGTGCGCGAAGTGGCGGCGGTGATACCCGAAGGAAAGGCCCGTGGCGTCGTTGCCTCGGAAGCCGACGCCGGGGCAATCGGGCGGATGACCGAGTGGATCCGCATGGCGGCCACGCCGCGGGAGACCATTTTCGCGGCCCCGCTCAACCCGATATGGTATTACCTGTCGGACCGGGACAACCCCACTTTTTACGACTGGGTGCTTCCCGGCACGCTGCGCGGCTTTGCCGACGAAGAACGGCTGGTGGCGCAACTGCGCGCCGCGCGCCCGGCGCTGGTGATCCTGGTCGATATCGCCATCGACAACAAGGCGGATCGGCGGTTGGCCGTCTATGCCCCGCGCTTCACCGCCTGGATGTTGGAAGGATATGCCTATAGCGGCGCCGTGAGCTACTTCCAGATATGGAGGAGAAAATGAAGAACGCGTTGTTGTCCGCCGTTGCGCTGATGCTGTTGGCGGTCTCCGGCGCGGCGGCATCACGCGCCGCAATGGACGAAAGCGCCGTCCGGGCCGAGGCTGTCTCCCTGGCACAACGCCAGGCGCTGATGTGGGATGCCGCCGTGAAAAACGACTGGGAAGCCCTTTATGGCCTGATTCAGCCGCAAACACGCAAAAAAGTTTCGCTGTTGCAATACATGATGAACCCGCACACGCCCGAGCCGCTCTTGGGTATGAGAATATCCGGGGCTGCCACCATCCCCGCGCCGGACGAAGAGGCCGAAGCAAAAAGGCTCATCGCCGCCGGCAAAGCGCCGCGATACAATCCGCCTATTCTCAGCTACCGCTTTGCCGAAATGCGTTTTTCCCCGGATGGGCGCCGGGCGGTGGTGATATCCGACCTTTCGATCTCCGCCGAGCAGTTCATGGGACCCACCGCCACCGGTATGCAGATGTACGAGTTCTGGGTTAAGGACGACGATGGGATATGGTACGCCGATATCGCCGCCACCTCACTGATCCACACATCGGGCGCCGCCACCGGCCATGACCCGATGCAGGGACTTTCCGTGAGGACGGATACCGCGTTGCTTGCCGCCGCGCTGGTGGAAGAGGCGCGCACTGCGTCCGAAAACCAGATGCCGGAGCTGCTGGAACAGGCGCTGTGGCTGGATACGCCGGGAACGGTGCGCCGCGCCGAGGATGCGCATATGGATCATCGTGAAATGTCGCGGCGCCATCTGGACCGCGTTTTCGCCGGCGCGTGGAAAAACCCCCATATCTTCCCCGCAATGATGGAGGCTGCCCGCTGGTATTCGCTGATCGGCCACGATTCCGCCGCCTACGAAGGATACCGCGCCGCCGCCGCGGACGACCCGAACAGCGACAGCGCCCGCGCCGGAGCGGCGCTCGCCGCCGCCCGCGCCGGCCGCTGGGCTGAAGCGGCCGGCCACTACCTGCACTTGCTGCGGATCGGCGCGGCGGCCGGCGGCGCGTTACCGGCCTCGCTGGAGCCGTACCTCGCGCCGGAATGCCGGCTGTGCGAAAATATTCCCTCCGTAACCGGGCTTGCCATCGCCGCCCGGCTCTGCAGCCGGGGGGATTATGCAACCGCCGTGGCGGTTTACCGGTTCTATGCGGAACGCCATCCCGGTTTTGCCGATGCGCTGGCGCGGCTTAAACGCGGCCAGGAATTGACGCTGACCCAATTGCTGGGGGACGGACTGGCGCGTGAAAGCGCGGCCCTTACATACCATGACGCGTCCGGCCTATTACGCGCGCTCGGTTTGCGCATTGCCCATCCCGATGACATTCCGGCGGGCGGGACGCTGCCACGCGGGGGGATAACGCTTCGCTCATCGCCGCCGCTTTCGCGGACTGATTTTTCCACCGGCTATTTTACATCCGCCATTCCAGCCGCGGGAGACATCCGTGGCGGGGAAACGGCCCTTTCGCAACAGTTGCCCAAAGGGGGGGGGTGGCTTCTGGCATCCATGTCCGGCGGTACGCTGCGCGGAGCCTTTCATCCCGATGGCGCGAACGGGCAAAACCCCGGCTTTGCCGCCACGGTGGAAAAACTGAAAAACAGGGAAACCCTCTTCGCTGTGCGGGTGGGGGGCGGCCCATATTTGCCGGATGCGGCCGTGCTAAAAGCGTTGGAAACAGCGGGGGTGGATACCGCCACACTGCCGGCCCCCTTAATGAACCTGGCGTTGGCGGGGGTAAAGGGGAGCAAACGGGGGGGCGCACGGGTCTTCCCTTCGGACATTGCGGTGCTTAAAAAACTTGATCCCGCCGCGCGGGAAGAAGCGGGCGCGGTGTCTGTGAGAGGGTTCGGGCCGGCGGCGCGGGTGCGTCTGGTGCGCCAGCAAAGGCGAATATAGTTTATAATGGCTCCGGAATGATTATTTCCAAAAACCTCCCGCCCGCCCGCGACCCGCGCATCTACATGGCGGTGGAGCGGACGTATCTGGAGTATCTCCGCTTCGGACTCTCCACCGTCACATTCGGCTTTTTCTTTTACAAAGTGGGCGATATCGTTTTCAGCGGCCGCCGCCTGCTTGGTTCGCCGGTCTATTTCAGCATTACGCTGGCGGCCGCTCTGGCGGGGTTGGGAATGATTGTGTTCTCGATTTTCAGTTTTATTTTTGATATGAAGTACATCAGCAAAGGAATCGAAGTGGACAAAAAAGAAACAACCGACCCGCGTATCTATATGGCCGCCGAGCGCACCTTCCTCGCGTGGGTGCGCACCTCCATCTCGCTCATCATTTTCGGTTTCGTGGTGGAGAACTTCGAAATGCTGCTCAAGCAAATCGGCCAGGCATCCCGGATGGAGGTCTTTCACAGCACCAGCCTGGTGGAGGTGGGGCTTTTCATCATCCTGATGGGGGTGGGCACCGTGCTTATCGGCATCATGAATTTCCGCAGCGCCCTGCGGCAGATCGATGTCGGCTTTTACCGCACCAACGAGCGGATGTACAAAATTTTCGGCGCGCTTATTTTCATCACCTCGCTGGTGATCATCGGCTTCATGCTCCGCCTGGTGGAGTAAGCCCGGCGTATCCCGGCGGCGGGTTGCCAAGAGCCCGCCGCCATTGCTATAGTGCTCCGTATGGGAAGCGCGCAACTGCACAGAAAAACCAACGAGACGGACGTCGCGCTTGAGCTGCGCATCGACGGCACGGGCAAGCGGCAGATAGACACCGGCATCCCGTTTCTCGACCACATGCTGGCGCAGATAGCCCAACACGGTTTTTTTGACCTCACCATCAAGGCGGTGGGTGATACCCAGATAGATTTCCACCACACGGTGGAGGATACCGGCATCGCCCTGGGCCAGGCCTTCGTCAAAGCGCTGGGGGACAAAAAGGGCATCCGGCGTTACGGCCACGCGGTCATACCGCTCAATGAAGCGCTCTCCGCCGTTACGGTCGATTTTTCCGGACGCCCGTTTTTCGTCTTCAACGGCGCCCTCCCCAAAGGAAAAGTGGGCGATTTCGACGTGGAACTGGTGGAGGAATTTTTGCAGGCCTTCGCCAACAACGCGGGGATCACCCTCCACGTGAAAGTTGAGTACGGAAGCAACCTGCACCACATCGCCGAAACCATATTCAAGGCGCTGGCGCGGGCGCTGGACGCCGCCACGCAGCCAGAGCCCCGCTCCGCCGGCGCGCCCCCTTCCACCAAAGGGGCGCTTTAGGCCGCTCCACATTTTTTAGGAACAGCGCATGATCGCGATCGTCGACTACGGCATGGGAAACCTGCGGAGCGTGCAGAAGGCCTTTGAGAAAACCGGCGTCCCCGCCATCATCACGCGCGATCCCGGCTTTATCGCCTCGGCCTCCGGCCTGGTGCTGCCGGGGGTTGGGGCATTCGGTCTTTGCATGGACGGCTTGCGCGGCTTCAACCTCGTCAAGCCGATACGCGATTTCGTCGAGTCGGGACGCCCTTTTTTGGGCATCTGCCTCGGCCTGCAACTGCTGTTCGAGGAGAGCATGGAGTTCGGCCCGCAGGCCGGACTGGGCATCTTGAAGGGAAAGGTGGTCCGCTTCACCACACCGGGGCTGAAGGTGCCGCACATGGGGTGGAACAGCATCGCCGCGAAAAAGCCCTCCCCCCTGCTGGAAGGGATCGATGAAGGGGCCTATTTTTACTTCGTCCACTCCTATTATGTGGAACCGGCCGAGGATGTCGCTACCGCCGTCACCGACTACGGCGTGACGTTCGTTTCGGCGGTGCAGAAGGAAAACGTCTTCGCCACGCAGTTCCACCCCGAAAAAAGCCAGCAGACCGGCTTGCGGATGCTGGAAAACTTCACCCGCCTTGCCGGCCGCGGATGAGGAACGGAAAAAACGCAGGCGCCTTCGCCGCGTATCTCGTGTTGAAGGCGCTTATCGTCTGGACGCAATCCACTCCCCGGTTTTTAGGTTATGCCGCATGGAAGGGAATCATTTTGCTGGCGGCCGCCGCCATGAAAAAACGGGTGCGGATAGCGGTGGAACAGCTTCGGCCGCTGTTTCCCGATGCGCCGGACAGCCAGCTTGAGAAGATATTCCACGACTCGTTCAAAAACCTCGGCCGCTTCTGCGCCGAATTCTGCTGGATACCGGAACTCGGCGCGGAAAATCTGGACCGCCACATCCGCTTCGAGGGGATGGAACACCTTGAACGGGCCTATGCGAGAGGCAAAGGAGTGGTGCTGGTGTGGGCCCACTACGACCAGTTTGAAGGGGTGAACGCGGTGCTGGCGGTGAAGGGATACAAGGTGCATTCGGTGATCCGCGAGGTGGACAACCCGTGGATAGACGATATGCTGGACGGCATCCGCGAAAGCCGCGGCCAGAAGGTGATAAAACGCGAACGGGCGGCGGTGGACATCATTGCCCGCCTGCGCGAAGGGTGCATCGTCACCATCGCCGCCGATCAAAACACCATCTACAACAACCTCTATACAAAATTCCTGGGCCGTTGGGCCTCCACGTTCAAAAGTCCGGCCGTGGTTTCCCTGCGCACCGGCGCGGCGGTCATCCCGGTCTATTCGGTTCGCCACGCCGATGATTCGCATACCGCGCACCTCCTGCCGGAAGTCGCGCTGAAAAGAACCGGCGACCTGAAGCGGGACATTTTCAACATCACGCAACGGCTGGCCGACATACAGGCGGATTTTATCCGGCGGCGGCCGGAATTCTGGCTTTGGATACACCGACGCTGGAAAACCCAGCCGGACGAAAAAGAAATCCGCCAGGCGGAGGAGTTTCTGGCCGGCTACCGGCAGTTGACGGAGGGGCGGTGAAACCCATCGACCCGGCGGCGGCGCGGCGCGTACTGGCGCGCGCCCCTAACTGGCTGGGGGACGCCATCATGTGCATACCCGCCCTCAAGGCGTTGGCGCGGGCGCTGGAGCCGGTGGAACTGCGGGTATTGGCTGTGGGGGGGCTGGGGGAGATTTTCATCCGCTACCCCTTCGTCAGCCGCACACTTAAGTTCAACAAGGAGGACTCCAACGCCGTACACCGCCTTTTGGCGAAGGAAACGTATGATGCCCTCTGGCTGTTCACCAACTCCTTCCGCTCCGCCTATGACGGCCTGCGGACCGGCTGCAAAATCCGCGTGGGGTACGGCGGCAATATGCGCGATTCGCTGCTTACGCATCCGGTTCCCAAAACGCCGAACGTACACATGATCGATTATTACCTGAACCTGGTAAGCCCGTTTAGCGGAACCGTGTTTTCCCAATCCATCGATTTTCCGCTGCTGCCGCGCGAAGAGGAATTCGCCGCGGGAATGGAAGACCTGGAATATGGCGCCGTCGGCATCCCGTTGGGGGCAAAATACGGTCCCGCAAAGGTCTGGCCCCACGATAACGTGAAACAGTTGATCACCCTTCTCGCCGGCACGCAACGGCGGATTGTGCTTTTCGGCACGCCGGCCGAGGCGGAGCAGGCCGCCGATCTGGAAGGGGCCGGCAAAGGGCTGGTGGTGAACCTCGTGGGGGGAACCTCCATCGGGGAAATGGCCGCGGTGATGAAGCGGTGCGACTGGGTGGTCGCCAACGACAGCGGCCCGTTGCACCTGGCGGGCGCCGTGGGGGTGAAAACCATAGCCATTTTCGGCCCCACGGATTACAATCGTACCGCGCCGCTTTCCGACAACGTGCGGATCGTGAGCAAGGACGTGAAATGCGCTCCCTGCATGAAGCGGCAATGCCCGGCCGGACACCACCAATGCATGAACGATATCAACGCGGAGGAGATATATGACATTATCGAAGGGCCGGCCCGGATTTAGCCGGGCCGCCGCGGCCCTGCTGCTGGCGATCGCCATCGCCCCGGCCGCGCGGGCCGAGGAAGGCGCCGCCGCGAAAACCGAAATTCACGGATACGTTGAATTATCCTTCTTCGACGACCGGGGCATCGGCTGGACCGGCAGCGAAACCACGCTCCGTCCCCGCGCCAAGCTGGACATCACACACGCCCCGTACGATGACATCATTCTCCGCTTCGCCGGCGAGTGGGTGGCGCAGACCCACCGGTTTTCACGCGCCCACGGCAACCTCTACCAGCGCGAGGGGAACCCTGAAGACCTTTATATCCACTTCCGCCGCTTTTCCGGCCTGCCGTTCGACGTGCGGCTGGGGATGGTAAAGGTTCCGTACGGCTTTTTCAACACAATGGCGGTGGATGACCGCAACCGCCCGCTCATCTTGGCCCGCAGCCGCGAATGGGACATGGGACTGCGCCTGGACGCTCCCCTGCCGTTCATGGATTTTTCCCTCGCCATGGTCAACGGCGACGGCAGGCAGGGAACCGACGCGAACAGTTCGAAATCGGTGGCGGTGCGCGCCGCATTCCCCGCCTCGGACGGCGATATTTATCCGGAAACGGAGGAGGTCTCGTCGTACCCCAACCCGCGCATGGCGAACCCCGCGGGGGAATTCCGCTGGCTGTTCGCCGTCTCCGGTTACGTGGGAGACCGGTACACCACCCCCATCAAGCGGAAGTATTCCCATTACGGGGCCGAGGCCCAAGCAGCGTACAGCGCGTTCTCCCTCAAGATGCAATACACCTTTTTTGAGGGGGGGTATAACGACCCCTCCATGAACAACCTCACCCCCGCCGAGTGGCAACAGATCGTCAGCGATCTCCACCTCGACTCCAGTGTGCAACAAAACTTCTACGCCTACCCGCGCGGCCAGTCGGTCTGGGCGGAACTTTCGTACGGGGCAACCGAGCGGAGCATGGTGACCCTGATGGCCGAGACGTATGACCCCGACATGCAGTCCGACGCCACCGTCTTTCAAAAAACCAAAAGCCGCTATGTGATCGGCGCCAGGCACGATTACCGCAAGGGGGTGACGGCGGCGATTTTTTATACGGTCAACGACAATCCGGCGTTCGGCGACCCCGCCGCCGATGTCACCCAGAGCGACTACTGGAAGGGGGATGAGGTGCTGATGATTACCGTGGCGGTGCAGTTTTAATGCGGGGAACGGCGGTCTCTGGTAAAATTAATCGAGGGTACAATCGGCGGCATGACCGTTTTTGGAGGGAGAGATGAAAAAAATAGAGGCGATCATAAAACCCCACAAGCTGGATGAGGTGAAGGAAAAACTCAACGCGGCGGGGATCACCGGCATGACCGTCACCGAGGTGAAAGGCTTTGGCCGGCAACGCGGCCATAAGGAAATCTACCGCGGCACCGAATATCACATCGACTTCATCCCGAAGGTGAAGATGGAGATGGTGGTGGATGACGGCCTGGTGGAAAAAACGGTCACCGCCATCATCGAGGGGGCGCGCACCGGCAGCATCGGCGACGGCAAGATATTCGTCTCCACGGTCGAAGAGGCCGTCCGCATCCGCACCGGCGAACGGGGAACGGAAGCGCTCTGACATGCCCACCAAACTCGGCACCACAATCACCAAAAAAATAATGGAGGAGCAGCGCCATTACCCCGGCGCAAGCGGCGATTTCTCCGGGATGCTCTACGAACTGGTCGTCGGCCTTAAGGTCATCGCCTACGAAGTGAACAAGGCCGGCCTTATGGGTATCCTCGGCAAAGCCGGCAGTTCCAACATTCAGGGCGAGGAACAGCAGAAGCTCGACGTTTTCGCCAATACCACCCTTATCCACAAGATGGATCACACCGGCTATCTCGCCGGCATGGCCAGCGAAGAGAACGACGAGATTTTCCCGATACCCGACCGGCACCCGCAGGGAGGGAAATATATACTCCTGTTCGACCCGCTCGACGGCTCGTCGAACATCGACGTGAACATCAGCATCGGCACCATCTTCGGCGTTTACCGGAAGATTTCCAATCACCCGAAGTGCGAGATGAAGGATTTTCTCCAGCCCGGCACCCAGCTATTGGCGGCGGGCTATGCCGTTTATGGCAGTTCCACCATGTTTGTATATACAACCGGCCACGGGGTTCAGGGCTTTACGCTCGACCCCGGCGTGGGTGAATTCATTCTGTCGCACCCCGACATCCAGACCCCGAAGAAGGCGGCGTACTACAGCGTGAACGAGGGGAACAGCATCAACTGGGACGGAAAAATCACGAAGCTGGTGAACTATTTCAAAATGGACGATAAAGCGTCCGGCCGCCCGCTGTCGGGGCGCTACATCGGCTCGCTGGTGGCCGATTTCCACCGCAATCTCCTCAAGGGGGGCATCTTCATGTACCCCCCCGACAAGAAAAGCCCGAAAGGAAAACTGCGGCTGATGTACGAAGCGATACCGTTGGCATACCTCGCCGAGCAGGCGGGCGGCGCCGCCATCGACTGCCACGGCAACCGCATCCTCGATATTGTGCCGAGCGAGCTGCACCAGCGCACCTCGCTCATCATCGGCTGCAAAAACGCCGTGGAGCAGGCAAAGAGGATTTTGCTGGAATAAACGTTTTCCCCGCTCAGGCTCCACGATATCGCCAGGCGGCACCCGGCGGCGGGCCGCCCTTCATTCAGGAAAGAAATCTGGTGATGCGCGGCATGAAGTCATCCCGCCCCTGGCCTTTGGTTATGAAATCGTCAGCTCCCATGCGGAAGGCCTTTTCACGGGCGGCGGCATCGCTGCCGGATGTGAGGACTATGACCGGTATGGAACCGGTGTCCGGGGAGCGCTTGATCGCTTCCAGCAGCTTGAACCCGTCCATGTTCGGCATGGAGATGTCGGTGATGATAAGGTGGGGCTGGCGTTTTTTCAGCGCGCCGAGAGCGTCCATCCCGTCTTCCGCCTCCACGATATCCACATCCAACCCATTCAGATGCCCCCTGAAAAGGAAACGTTGATCCGGGTCGTCGTCGACAAGCAAGACTAGCGGTTTGATATATGGAAGGGTGACGTAAAAAACCGATCCTTTGCCCGGTGCGGATTCAACGGCCAGCGTGCCACCATGGGCTTTGACGATGTCATGGGCGAGGGGGAGGCCGAAACCGGTGCCAACCTCGCCCGCCGTGCCGGTTGTGGACGTCCTTTCCTCGTATCTGAATAGCGCGCCAAAGCGTCGCGGATCGATGCCGATGCCGGTATCGGCGACGGCTATGACGGCCTTTCCGCTGTCACGGAGCGAGAGGGTTATCACGTCCCCTTGACGGCTGAATTTGATTGCGTTCGAGACGAGATTTTGAAGAACCTCGTACAGCAAAACGGGATCGGCGTAAACGCGGCACTTTTCCGGTATTTCGTTGATGAGGCGCACGCCCTTCTTGTTCGCTTGGCTTTCGAAATTCAAAACAGTCCTCGATGCCAGCCCGGCAAGGCCGATAAACCGGCGTTGCGGCGCAAGCGTGCCCGCTTTAAGCCGCGCGAGGCTCAACACATCGTCAATGAGATGGAGCATGTTATTCACCGAGTCAATGAGGATTTCCAGCATCCGTTTCGTATCGGCGTTGCCGCCCGCCGCCGCGTTGTCTTCCATCATCAAATTAAGGAAGCCAAGCATGGTGCTCAGCGGGTTTTTAAGGTCGTGGGAAACGAGGGCGACGAATTTGTCTTTCAGCGCCGTGGCGTTTTCCGCCTCTTCTTTCGCCTTCAGGGCGGCATCGCGCGCCACGCGGTTTTCATTGATGCGGCTATTGAGGTCGGTGACGTCCTGCACCGTGACCAGCGCCAGCGGTTCGCCATCCGCGGCCGTGAACGGAACGGCGGTGGCGTTCTGCAACATCTCCTTGCCGCCGCGGAGTTTTGCCGGAATGATGTGGCGGTGCAGCAGCGAGGAAAATACCGCGGCAGGGCCTCCTTCGAAAATGGATTCTATCCGCCGCAGGTATTTGGGCTGTGCAAGGTGCGGGAACCGCGCGGTGATTTCGGCGCCGAGCATTTCGCCGCGCGGGATGCCGGTCCACTCTTCCAGCAGGCTGTTCCAATGGCGCACCCGCAACCGGGCGTCGATGACAAACACCCCCACCGGCATGCGGTCCAGTAATGCATACGGCGACTCCGCCGGGGCGGCATCCGCCTTGTCCATGCCCTAGAGTTTCCCCTTGATGGCATCCAGCAGGGTTTGCATCGAATCCCCCTGGAAGACGAGCAGCATTTTCCCCTCGATCTTATGCTCTTGCACGATGAACATGGCGTGAACGATCATGACCGCCGCCCCCTTGCCGCATTCCGCGCCGCAAACTTCCCGGGGGGTGGCCACCATATGTTCCGGCACCGAGTAGCTGATATGCACCTCGCACAGGTTCGCGATGGATCCCATGATGCCGTTGAGGAGGATGCTCCCCACCTCGTTGAGCGTTTCCGCTTTTAGCGAATCGATGTCGATGGAGCCGGGCTGTTCGCCGGTAAGCAGCATGACGAACTTGTGCGCGCTGCTTGCCGGAAAGAGGAGCGCCGCCGAGCCGTCCAGCCCGGCGCCAAAGGTGAGCCGCACCACCGAAAGAGCCTCCGATCCCAGTTCCCGCTCAATGCCGCCGGTGTCACAGGTATCGAGCACTTCTATTTTCGGCACGGTCAGGGTCACCGGGCTGCTCACCATCTGGTTGAGGATGCCGGCGGCCCGCCCCACGCCTATGTTGACAAACTCCGTGAATACGTCCAGCAGAATTGGCGGTATCTCGACCATGATGTCAGCCTTCCGTATAAACCTTGATAAGGTTGCGCAGGGTATCCGCGGCAGCGCCTTTCAGCGGCTTGTTGACAAGGCCGGCCGCGCCGAGGTTTTGGCACTGCTTCAGGGTGGTTTCCTGTATGTCGGCGGTTACCACGACCACCGGGATGCCGACCTTTTCATCCTTCATTTTCTGAAGGAACTCCATCCCCTGCATGTTCGGCATAACAATGTCGGTTAAGATCAGCGCGGGCCGCTCCCTCTTCGCCGCCGCAAGCCCCTCAACGCCGTCCGGCGCTTCAATGACCTGATGCTTTTCGCTTTCCAGCAACTGACGGATGACGGAGCGTTGATAGCCGGAATCGTCAATAACAAGTATTTTAGCCACGGTCGTTCTCCTCAAAAAACTGTTATGAATTATGACGTATTTTCCCGAATCCGCCATGATTATTTGTTCGCGTGATAAAATAACGGCAGAGGAAGGTTGTAAGGCCTTTGTGGGGGAACGTCTGCGGCCCTTCCCCGTGAAACGCGGCCATGGCGGGTGCAATAAGGTTTTATTGCCGGGGAGCGCGGGGCCGGCGCTCCGCGCGCCCTTGAGGATACCCTTACGGGATGCTCACCTGAGCCGGAACCATTCGGTCGTCCCTTGAGTCATCGCCCAGTTGCCCTTTGCTGTTGCTTCCCCACGTCCATAGTGTGCCGTCGCTTTTCAACGCGAAGGTGTGATTGCTCCCGGCGCCGATGGCCGTTATGCCGCTCAGGCCATCCACAAACACGGGAACGAGGCGCATGGTGCCCGTCCCCTCGCTAATGCCAAGCTGGCCGGCGTTGTTGCTGCCCCAGCTCCAGACCGTGCCATCCCCTTTCAGCGCGACGGAATGATTCTCCCCGGCGGCGATGGCCGCCGCGCCGCTGATGGCCTTCACCCACACGGGGGCAAGGCGGTTGATCACCGATTTATCGCCGATCTGGCCGCTTTCGTTCTTGCCCCAGCTCCAGAGCGTACCATCCCCTTTCAGCGCGAGGCTGTGGTCGGCTCCCGCCGCTATGGCGACGATCCCCTTGAGCCCTTTCACCAGCACGGGGGTTTCCCGGTCGTCGCCGGTATCGTCGCCCAGTTGCCCCTTGTTGTTTTTCCCCCAGGCCCAAACCGTGCCGTCCTTCCTGAGCGCAAGGGTGTGGCTGCTCCCCGCGGCAACCGCCACCATGCCCTCCAGCGGCCCCTGCCCTCCCGGCCCTTTCACCTGCACGGGGGTTTCCCGGTCATCGTCGGAGCCGTCGCCCAATTGCCCGTCATCGTTGTAACCCCAAGCCCATACCGTGCCGTCGTTCTTTACCGCGACGGTGTGCAACAAGCCCGCGGCAACCGCCACGATGCCCTGCAGCACCCCTTTGCCGCCCGGCCCTTTCACCTGCACGGGGGTTTCCCGGTCATCGTCGGAGCCGTCGCCCAATTGCCCGTCATCGTTGTAACCCCAGGCCCATACCGTGCCGTCGTTCTTTACCGCGACGGTGTGCAGCGAGCCTGCGGCAACCGCCACGATGCCCTGCAGCGTCCCTTTACCGCCCGGCCCCTTCACCTGCACCGGCGTTAAACGCCTGTCATCGGTGCCGTCGCCCAATTGCCCCTTGTTATTCTGTCCCCACGCCCAGAGTGTGCCATCCCCCTTCAAGAACACAGAGTGCGCTTCACCGCCGGCCAATAAATTCAGCCTGACCGCCGCCGTGCGCGGCGCGGGAGCTGTTTCAACGGGAGCTTTTTCAGCGGAACCTAGCGGCGGTTGTTGCGGTTTCGGCGTTTCCGCTTTTTCCGGAACCGCTTTTGCTTCCACTTTGGCGGCCTCATTTTTCCCGCCGGCGGCAAGGCCCGCGGCAGTCCCCGCCACCATACCGGCCGCACCCGCCACGCCCGCGGCGGCGCCCGCTGCCGAACCCGCCGCGCCCAGCGCGGCCGCTCCGGCGGCCGACTTGGCCACTTCAGTTCCGGCCGGTACGCCGGATGATGCCGCGGGTGGCGGCGCGGAAGCCGCTTCAGGAGAGGGTTGTGTTACGCCGCTGCTTTTATCCAACTCCATCCGCTTGAGATCGCGCAATTCCTTCGGGGTTTTCAGGGGCATTTTCCGCATCAGCATCTCCGCCCGCTCGGGGTCAATCGAGAACGGCGTGGCGGGCGGCATACCGGGCCGCACCACCGAACGCATCCCGGATGTGATCGCTTGCCGCCCGGCGCCGCCAGCCCCTTCAACGAATATCTCTCCCGCCTCGCCGGTTTTCCCCAGGAGGTCGACTTCCGTCACGGGGGAAGCGGGGTCGCCGGCAAGGCCCACAACCCAATCGGGCGTCCCGGTCACTCCAGCCACCGCCGAAGAAGTATGAACTTCGAAATGGGATCGTTTGTTTCCCAATTTGGATACCGCGTTTTTCACGCGCCCCAGATCGAGCCGAATGCCCGTTTCCCGCGCGCCCCCCTCCACGACGGAAAGTTTTTCGATCAGCAGGCGGCTGTTTTCATCCAGCCGCGTCAGATTGCCGTCGTCGTACAGCAGTTCAGCTTCACCTTCCAGCCCGGTGGTGATGACGTCGCCGGGGGCGAGCCGCTGCCCTTTGGCGGCATTCAGGATGTTATTGGTGCCTTTGGGGATGACAAATGCCGGGCCGGAAACGTCCGCGATTTCCGCCCCGAAATTCCGGGCCGCAGCGGCGGGAACAACGAACGTCGGATTCAGCGCTATGCACCATACGGCAATGGCAAGCCGCCGCCAAAACGGAACCGCTATCTTCATGGCCGTTTCCTCCCAATCATTGACCGGCATTTATTTTCCACGAACACCCCCAACGCCATATGCGGACACACCGATATTATATCAAATCGGGACGGCATCCGCCGGAAGCGCAATTGCTTTCCGGCGCCATTCACCGCGGACGCCGGGCCGCTAGCAACGCCGAAGGAAAAAGTATAAAATAACCGCATGGGGGGATATACGGCGATAATTGCCATTGCGCTGTTTCTTTGCATTGGCGGGAACGATGCGCGCGCGGACGACGATGCCGCGCCGGAAACGGTGCGAAGCCACGGCATCGAGCGCCGCCGCAACCAGTTCAGCACCGATTTTGCATACTTCGTCTATCCCATCGCCGGCAATATCCCGGGGCTTGGCATGGCGTCGGGCGCGGGAACCACGCTGGCCAATATCGGCGAAACGCAGACCGATTTCACCGGATTTTACGTTAACGGCGATTTTACGGCGGGAGGGGCCACGCTGCTCGATGTCCACCTTATCGACCGCCTTTTGATATTCAACACCGGGATATACACCTATAAAGTGGCGCCGAAGGTTTTCCGGCGCGGCATCGACTCCGATAAAAACGACTATATCCTTCCCTTTTTCGAAGGGGGAGCGGCGGTGGCCCAGTTGACGCTGACCTTCGACGAGCGGCGATATGAGGTTTATGCCCGCTGGCTCAATGAAGGGGGAACGTTGGACCGGGTGCTTGACCGCCATGGCAACGAATTCGCCAGCATCGACAAAAGCCTTCAGACGGTAAATATTCTTAACCTCGGCTTTACCGCGGACATCACCGACGACGTGCAGGATCCGCGCAACGGTTGGCGGATTGAGGGGGTACGGCGTTCGCCGATGGAGCATCGCTTCATGAGCAGCCAGTTCGACACCTACGACCTCAACCTTACCGCGTATCTGCCGGTGGGGGTATCCAGCACCTGGGCGTTTAACGCATTCTGTTCATCGGCGGAGCGGCAGTCCGCCGCCACCACCGACCGCGCCACGCTGCAAAACGCGATCGGCCTGCAATGCGCGGCCATCCCCGATCCGGCGGCGCGGGCGCAGTGCCAAGCGACGGAAACGCGGTTCCTTGACGACCGGATCGCCTACAACGAATATGGCATTGCAACCCCCCTCGGCGGCACACAACGGCTGCGCAGCTATCCCAACGGCCGGTTTTTCGGCGGGAAAGCGGTGTCCTACGGCACCGAACTCCGCTGGAATATCACCGAGGAGCGGACGCTGATGGACTGGTTTATTTTGCGCGGCCTGCGTACCAACCTGCAGATCGCCTTTTTCGGCGAAATGGGGAGCGTAGCCGAAACATGGAACGACGTTAACCGCAAATTCCGTTATTCCTACGGCGGCGGTTTCCGCGCCCTCTTTTCCGGCGTCACCATCCGTTTCGACGTCGGGTTCGGCGACGAGGGCATGGAAATGCAACTGTTCCTTGATTACCCCTGGTCCGTCTTTTCAATAGACCGCCCCGGTTGACGGGGCGCGGCGCTTACAGCTTGTCGCCCGGCTCGTTCAGCGGCCGCCAGAGCATCGGCTCGATGGCCAGTTCCATGTAGAAACGGTTGTTCTTTTCCGTGGTGAACACCACGCGCAGACACTCCGTCTCCGAATGTCCCTTCGTCTCCATCGTCAATTCCAGCGGCACGGTGATCGGCACCACGGCCGGGATGTTCGCCTTGGCGGCGATATCGTACTTCTGCTGTATCACGCTGCGCACCTTGCCGATGGCCTGGTTGGTCAATTCCCCCACGTTGTTGCGCACTTCGTCGCTGGTGTGGGATGTGGGGAGGTCTTCCTCGCCCAATCCCATTCCAAGGAGCATCGAACGCACCACTTCCAGCGCGGCCGGCCCCTCAAAGTTGAGAACCATCAGGCCGTTATAGTCGCCGTAAAAGGTGACGAACGAGCTGATATCGCCGCTCAGCTTGATGCCCGGTATCTGCATGATGGTGTTGGAAATGTGGAATTTCTTTCCGGCCGTCTTTTGCAGAAGATCCTGGATGATGGTTGCAAACAGCCGCGCAATGGCGGACGAACTCGTTTTATTTAACAACATATTTTAATTCCCCTTCTTCCGATTGTCTCGGCATGTGTAATGAACGAATACTATACCATGTTAGCCTCCTGATTTAGAGGAAGCCGGGAGAAAACTCCCGGCGGCGCAATTCCGCGCTATCGCCACGCCCCCCATTTCCGCTATAACTGTGAGACCATGCGCAAGACGCTTTCCCCCTATCTGCAGGTATTCATCAGCCGCACGATGGCGGTGATGCTGCTGCTCGGCTTTGCCAGCGGGCTGCCGTTGGCGCTCACCTCCGGCACGCTGCAGGCGTGGATGGCGGTAAGCGGCGTCAATATAAAAACCATCGGCCTCTTCGCGCTGATGGGCGTCCCTTACACCCTCAAATTCCTCTGGTCGCCGCTGATGGACCGCTTCACGCCGCCGCTCTTCGGCCGGCGGCGCGGCTGGATGCTGCTGACGCAAGCGGGGCTGATGCTCTGCATCGCGGCGATGGCATCCGGCGACCCGGCCCGCTCCCCGCTGGCGCTCGCCGCCGTGGCGCTCTGCACCGCCTTCTTCTCCGCATCGCAGGATATCGTCATCGACGCATACCGCACCGACATCCTCCAGGAAGAGGAACGCGGCGCGGGGGTGGCGGTCTTCGTCACCGGCTACCGGATCGGGATGCTGGTCTCCGGCGCGCTGGCGATGATCCTCTCGGTTCAAATCGGCTGGCACGCGGTCTACCTGCTGATGGCGCTCGTCATGGGGATCGGGATGCTGGCGGCGCTGGCCGCCCCCGAACCGCACAACGGCATCCACCCGCCGAAAACGCTTGGCGCGGCGGTGACCGGCCCGCTGCGGGATTTTTTCAGCCGCCCCCGCGCGGGTCTTATCTTGCTATTAATCGTCCTGTATAAACTGGGCGATGCCTACGCCGGCACCATGACCACCGCCTTCCTCATCCGGGGCGCGGGATTCACCGCGGCGGAAGTGGGCGTGGTTAACAAAGGATTCGGCATGGCGGCGGTAATCATAGGGGCGATGTTTGGCGGCTCGCTGATGGTGCGGATGGGGCTGTACCGCGCGCTGATGACCTTCGGCATTTTGCAGGGGGTATCAATCCTTGCCTTCGTGCCGCTGGCGTACATGGGAAAAAGCTGGGAGATGATGGTCTTCGCCGTGGGGCTGGAAAACCTCTGCGGCGGCATGGGCACCGCCGCCTTCGTGGCGCTGCTGATGGCGCTGTGCAACCTGGATTTCAGCGCCACGCAATATGCGCTGCTCTCGTCGCTATCGGCGCTGGCGCGGGTATTCATCACCCCCACCTCCGGCTACATCGTGGCGATGGCCGGCTGGGGGGAGTTCTTTTTCTTCGCCGCCGCCACCGCCGCGCCCGGCCTCTTTTTGCTGCAACACCTGCGGGTGGACATCACCGCGCTCGGCCACCGCAAACCTGCTGCCTGAAGCGGGGAAACTGAGCAGTCCCCTTTTCCCCCGGTAGATACATTCCTGTCGCACATTGGCGCGGAGCGCCAAGAGGGATCGGCCCGCCGGGCCGATTGTGCGACAAGAGTGTCGCACCTTGTATCTTGGAAATCGTAGAATTTCATTAAGTGGAAACCGGGGAAAACTGTGTCGCACCTAATGGCTGGGACCATGTTTGGTAGATAAGTTTCCCCGGT
>JACRGQ010000060.1 GCA_016217735.1 Nitrospinota bacterium | reverse complement strand
TCACCGCCAGCCAGAGGTTGGCCGACACCAGTTTCAGCGCGGCGTCGGCATCGTTGTGATCGCGCACGCGCACCGCAAGCTGGTGCTCTTCGACGGGCGGGAGGCGGGGGATGGAGCGGATGTAGGCAAGGTAGTATTGCAGCGGGTCGGCGGGAGCGAGCGGTCCGGCGCCACCGGCGCGTTCCGGCAGGGCGGAGCGGTGGCCGGCCTTCCCTTCCTCCCCGTGTAATTCCTTTTCCTCCGGCATACCTTTTACTAACCTTTCAGCGGTGTTATAATAGGGTATTGCACAAACGGCAACTATTCAAATCGCCCCGTTGGGCGGCGGAAAGGAACGGCGATGGAGAGCGACAGGATTAAAAAAGGGGTCGAACGCGCCCCGGCCCGCAGCCTATTATACGCCACGGGGATCACCCGCCGCGCGATGGGCCGCCCCTTCATCGCGCTGGTGAGCAGCTTCACCGATTTCATCCCCGGCCACGCCGGCATGCGCGACCTGGAGCGCTACATCGAAAAAGGGGTTCACAGCGGCGGCGGCCAGATGTTCTACACCTCGGTGCCGGGCGTGTGCGACGGCATTGCGATGGGACACGTGGGAATGCACTACAGCCTCGTCACGCGCGACCTCATCGCCGATATCATCGAATGCGTCATCAAGGCGCAGGCGTTCGACGGCGTGATATTCCTCACCAACTGCGACAAGATCACCCCCGGCATGCTGATGGCCGCCGGACGGCTGAACCTGCCGAGCATCGTGGTGACCGCCGGGCCGATGCACAGCGGCCACTTCGAGGGGCAGCGGCGCGACCTGGTTCACGACACGTTCGAGGCGGTGGGCCGCCGCCTGAAAGGGGAGATCACCGCCAAGCAGCTCGACGGGCTGGAGATGTGCTCATGCCCCGGCTCCGGCTCGTGCCAAGGGCTGTTCACCGCCAACACGATGGCCTGCATCACCGAATCGATGGGGATGAGTTTGCCCGGCTGCGCCAGCGCGCTGGCGGTGAGCGCCGACAAGCGGCGTATCGCCATGGACAGCGGCGAACAGGTGGTGGAACTGGTGCGCCAGAACGTGCGCGCCCGCGACATCATGACCGCCAAGGCGTTCGAGAACGCCGTGCGGGTGGATCTCGCGCTGGGCGGCAGCACCAACACCGTGCTGCATCTGCCGGCCATCGCGCGAGACGCCAAGGTGAAGCTCGACCTGAACGTGTTCGACCGGTTGAGCCGCACCACGCCGCAGATCACCTCCATCCGCCCCGGCGGCGACTATTTCATGGAAGACCTCGAATACGCGGGGGGCATCCCGGCTGTGCTGAAATCGATGGAGAGCCTCATCCACGACCTGCCGACAACCAGCGGCAAGAGCATCAAGCAGATCACCCGCGAGGCGCACATCCAGAACAAGGACGTGATCCGTTCGCTCGACAAGGCGTACAAAAAAGAGGGGGGCATCGCCATCCTGAAAGGGAACCTCGCGCCGAAGGGGGCGGTGGTGAAACAGAGCGCCGTATCGGAAGCGATGATGACGTTCAGCGGCAAGGCCCGCGTCTTCGACAGCGAAGAAAAGGCGATGAAGGCGATCATGGGCAAGAAGATCAAGGCGGGCGACGTGGTGGTGGTCCGCTACGAGGGGCCGAAAGGCGGGCCGGGAATGCGCGAGATGCTCTCGCCGACTTCCGCCATCAGCGGCATGGGGCTTTCCGACAGCGTGGCGCTCATCACCGACGGCCGGTTCAGCGGCGGCACCCGCGGGCCGTGCATCGGCCACATCAGCCCGGAAGCGATGGAAGGGGGGCCGATAGCGCTCATCAAGGAAGGGGACAGGATCACCATCGACATTCCGAAGCGGAAGATCACGCTGGAGGTCTCCGCCAAAGAGATGGAAGCCCGCGCGAAGAAGTGGAAACAGCCGAAGCCGAAGATCAAGGAGGGATACCTCACCCGCTACGCGCGGATGGTTTCCTCCGCCGACGAAGGCGCCGTGCTGAAGTAAGAGCCGTTTTCATAACATGGGGCGAAGCATCCGCTTCGCCCCTTTTTTAAGCGGCGCCACCGTGGGGTTAAAATCCCCGATGCAATCCAAGCTGCCGGGCGGTGGCAATTGCCGCCTCGAATTCCCCACTCGTCGGCCGCCGGTTTATTTCCGGAAATTTATTTGCCCGGTACAGCGGACGATATTGGTCCATGATGTTTACATAGCTGTCGATGGAGATTTCCTCCGCTATG
The DNA here is from genome assembly GCA_016217735.1 of Nitrospinota bacterium. NCBI lineage: Bacteria > Pseudomonadati > Nitrospinota > Nitrospinota bacterium. The sequence continues at coordinate 8,027 of JACRGQ010000060.1, read as the reverse complement.
TACTTAAGAATTTCCGCCGTATCGGCCCCGCCGTTGGGCATAACCAGGTGCCGTATTAAAAGCCCTTTTTGGGCAATGCCGCGCGGATCAAGCGCCAAGTCCCCCGCTTGGCGGCGCATTTCCTTCAGCGCGGCCTTGATTGTTTCCGGGTAATCTGGCGCTTTGTAATATTTTTTTGCCGAATTCTTATCGAAGAATTTGACATCCGGCATATAGATGTCCACTACTCCGTCAAGCAGGCGGAGCGCTTCCATCGACTCATAACCGCCGCAGTTCCAGACTACTGGAAGCTCAAGCCCTTTTGCCGCCGCCGTGCCGAGCGCTTCCACTATTTGCGGCGCGTAATGGGTGGGGGTGACAAAGTTGATGTTATGGCATCCCTGCCGCTGGAGACCCAGCATGATATCGGCCAACTCCGGCGGCGAACATGCATGGCCGCTTCCGCCGTGGCTGATGTCGAAATTTTGGCAGAAAGCGCAACGCAAGGAACAGTGGGCAAGGAAGACGGTGCCGGAACCGAACATGCCCGTCAGCGGCGGTTCCTCTCCAAAATGCGCAAAGGCGCTGGAGATGACCAGTTGCGCGGAAGCGCCGCAAACGCCTGTTTCACCCGCGCGACGGTTTACTTTGCATCGGCGCGGGCAGAGGCCACATTTGTCCATGAGGGCGTAAAGTCGTTCAACAATGGCGGGGAGACGCCCTTCACGGCTTGCCGTGACAAACGATGGAATATACGCCATTCGTTTATTGTAATGCAGGGGGGACGGGAAATGGGGGAGCGACACGCATAGGCCCGGTCAATGAGGGGATAACTCTCTATTTGATATCCGAGCGGTGCAAGGTATCGCCACGCCAAAAAAAGTTTAATCCCCGCCACCCGTCAAATGGCTGACGCCGTGGCCGCCACTTTTTTCGTTTGCCGCCCTCATTTACAATAAAGGGGAGGAGCGGCTTTGCCGATAAGCAATATATTGAAAATATATGCATTTTTTGCCACGGGATGGGGGATTTTCCCCTAAACCCCTTTTGGCGGATTGCCGATAAAGTGGAATGGGTCGAATGGCGCGCATATTGCTCCCTTCAATAACCGGAAGAGGTTTATTCATGCAAAGAGCGCGGTTATTGATAGCGGTTATCCTGGCGGGATTTCTCCCGCAGCAGCTATACGCCGCCCCCGCGCCGATATCGGACGGGCCGGCATCGAAGCCGGCGATAAAGATCGAAACCGCCACGTTGACGGGGGATCCCGAGTTTTCCACCCTCGTTTTTCTCTTTGACCGGGCGGCGACCTACGAGGTGGATCCGCAACTGGATAAAAAAACCATCAACATCATTTTCCACCAGGCCACGTTTGGCCCCACCCTCGACTACAAGACGTTTGAGGACTACCGCATAAAAAACATCACCTTCAAGCTGACGAAGGGAAATACCGTCGCCGCCATCCAGCTCAAGGACATCAAAAACGCCATTTCGCATTCCCTCTCGCCGGACGGCAAGACGCTCACCTTCCGCTTCAGGCAGCGGACCGAGCTGGTGGCGCTGATGTCCGATACCTCCACGCCGGAGGAGCGGGCGGCCAAGGCCAAGCGCGACGCGGAGATGGCGAAAAAATCGCAGAAGATGGAAAAGGAATCGGGCCGCGAGGCGTTCCAGAAGGCCGTGCTGGACATGCAGAAGGCGGACTGGAAGATGGCCCGCGACGACCTGGAGTACTTCATGGACAATTACACCAAGTCGGTCTACATGGAAAAAGCGATGTTCATGTACGCGGAAACGCTCTATATGCTTACCGCGAAGGAGCGGAAATACGCCGCACGCGCCATTGATGCGTTTCGCGCCGCGATGTCGAAGTACCCGGACAGCGACGCGGTTCCCCGCTCCAGCCTCCGCCTGGGGGACCTGTATTACAACCAGGATATGGATATCGAGGCGCTGGCCATCTATCAGGGGATTTTTGACAAGTTCCCGCACAGCAAGTTTACCCAGCGCGCGCTGCTGGGGCGCGCCCGCATTTACGTGGACCGCAAACTCTAGTACGAAGCGTACAACGAACTGGAGAAGATATTGCTGCTGTACCCCGCCACGCAGGAGGTGCGGGACGCCAAGTTCCAGATCGCCGAAGCCTACTACCTCCGCGGGCAATACGAGCAGGCGCTCAAGGTATTCGAGGGCGCCGACAAGCGCTGGCCCAGCTTCATAAAGCAGAACCCGCAGACCTTTTACCGCTATGCCGACACGAATTACCGGCTGGAAAAGCGCGACAAGGCGCGCGGCCTCTTCGCCGAACTGGCCAACCTTTACCCGGCCAACGCCCACGGCCTCAACGCCGTGAACAAGCTGGCCGACATTTACCTTGCGGATGGGAAAACCGCCGTCGCGGTGAAGCTGCTGAACATCCAGGCGCGCGCCTGGCCCGACCAGCCGGCCGGGGTGGAATCGCGCCTGCGGCTGGCGGCATTGGGGCAGGCGGAGCACAAAGTGATCACCCCCGCGGAAGCAACCCTGACGCCGTATCCCGACTATTTTGATCCGTTGGCCGCCTATAACGACGTGATCAAAAAACACCCCGACTGGGATTACGCCCAGGAGGCGATGTTCCAGAAGGCGAAGCTCTATCACCGCAACAAGCGCCACATCGAATCAATCGTCACCCTGCAAGGGTTTATGCGCACATATCCGGCATTGGCCGCCACCCCGCCGGTGGTTGACCTCGTTAAGGAGAACCTGTTCGAGATGGTGAACAACTTCCACCGGCAGGACGGCAACTTCGCGGTGTTGTACACCTACTACGGCAACTTCGACCCCTTCTTCGCCGATGTCAAAGACACCGAAATCCTGATGAACGTGGCGGACGCTTATTACGGGATGGGGTTGTATGGCCGCTCATATGAGAAGTACCGCCGCGCCGAAGAACTGCTGAAGGGGGAACGCCTCCCGCGGATCGCGTTCGGCAAAGGGCGCGCGCTGGCCGCCATCGACGATGGCGCGGGCGCGGCCGCCGAGCTGGCCCCGTTCATGAACGGCTACGCGAAATCGGCATACGCGCCGTACGCCTTGCAAATACTGGGGGACATCTACGCCCAGCGGGAAGACCGCCCCCGCGCCATCGCCGCCTATCGCGCCGGACTGGACGTTTCCGCGGGGAAGGGGCTGCTCGCCAGCTATACCGCCTATCGCGCGGGTATCGCGTCCAAACAGGAAAAGAATTTCTCCGGGGCCATCAAATACTTCAAGGCGGCCATCGAGCGCTACCAGCCCTATCTTGACCGGGTGGACGGCTTCTACCAGAAGGACAGCCACTTCCAGATGATGGAGGCGGCATACCGCGGCGGGCTTTACCGCGATGCGATAGATTACTCCGAGGAGGCGGTGGCGAAATATCCCGATGCCAAGATGGGCGGCTGGGTCCGCTTTGTGAAAAGCGACAGCGAAGCCAAACTCTCCGAAGACGAGAAGGCGCTGGATGGCCTGCGGGAAATCGTCAAAGACGAACCGTCAAGCGTGTTCGGCAAGGTGGCCGACGCCACGTTGAACAACGCCGGCTGGAAAACGAAAAACCGGAATCTCTTTCCGTACTGATTTAGCCGGCGATGGGGGATTTCAAAAATCCTTTCGAGGCGTCATCCCAGTAGAGGAATTGGCGGCCGCCCTGGTTGATGAAGAGGTCGATGCCGGGATTTTTCAGGACGGCTTCCTTTGGCTGATCCGGCGCGCAGTCCCCCGTTTTGCCGCAGGGCGTGGCGTGAGCGCCCGGTTTCGCCTCGCGGATGCCGGAGGTTTTCACCGCGGCGGCCTGCGTGCCGCGTTCGATGAGCTGTCCGCTCCGTTTATCGCCGTTCATGTAAACCCAGACGCCCAGCGTGGCGTCCTTTTCGTTTTCCAGCAGATAGGCGAGATCCGGCTTGCCGTTGCCGTCGAAATCGGCGGTGACGCTGAGGCCGCGGCCCGGAATGCCGTTGCGCCACGTCTCGGTCGCCTGTTGCCGGTTCGGCAGACGCCATCCTTCGGGCAGCTTCAGGATGTCCCCCTCGAGGGAGCACGCGGAAAGGGCTGCGGCGAAGGCGAGCGGCGCTATCAGCTTTTTCATAATGACCTTAATATTACCCAAAACGCCGGGTAAAACAAAAAGGGGAATTACGCGCCGAGCACGGCCTGCGAGGTGAGCACCCCCAGCGGTTTGCCGTCTTTCACCACAATCAGGTGTCCCAGCTTTTTCGCGGTCATGGTATTGCGCGCCTCGAAAATGGATTCGTCGTGATTGATGGAGACCGGATCCGGGCTCATGATGTCGGCGATGGTGGAAACGGAAACATCCAGCCCCTTGCCGACGGCGCGGCGGACGATGTCGCCCTCGGTTACGATGCCGATGAGCTTGCCGCCGCCGTCGATCACCAGCAGCGAGCCGGTGTTTTTTTCAGCCATGGTGATGGCGCCGCTTTTCACGGTCTGGGTGGCGGAAATGGTCACCACGCCGGGCTGCACCATATCGCCCACTGCAAGCAGGGTCTTAAAATCCGACATCGTTCCTCCTCAGGAAATAATTTGACAGGTCAATGCACAGTTTAACCGCCATTTTAAGGGGGTGTCAACAGTTTACCGTTTTTGCCCCGCAGTTATATACCCCAAGGGGCCGAGAAGCGGCGGTACAACAGGATTTATCCTGTTGTTGGCCCACAAGGGCCAAAAAAGCTTGCCCCTAAGGGGGTCAACCGCAGGATAAATCCTGCGGTACCTATCCAAGGCGGGGGTCAGCCCGCCGCCAGGAGGGCGGCGGTTTCGCGCAGTTTTTCCTTCAGGCCGTCCAGCTTCACGTTCAGCCGTTCGCCGGTCTTGCGTATCTTCAATTCCACTTCGCCGTTCTTCAGCCCCTTGTCCCCCACGATCACCTGTATGGGATAGCCGACGAGATCGGCGTCGTTGAACTTGAAGCCCGCGCGCTCGTCGCGGTCGTCGTGCAGCACGCTGTAGCCCTCGGCCTCCAGTTCCTCTTCTATCTTCGCGGCGGCGCCGGCGATATCCGGCTTGGCCACGTTCAGCGGCAGCACGGCGACCTGGAAGGGGGCCAAACCCCACGGCCAGATGATGCCGTTGGCGTCGTGGCTTTGCTCGATGGCGGCGGCGGCCACGCGGCCGATGCCGATGCCGTAGGTGCCCATCACCATCGTCTGCTCCTTGCCGTTGTTATCAAGGTAGACCGCCCGCATCGCCTTGCTGTACTTCGTGCCGAGGCGGAAGACGTGCCCCACCTCTATCCCCCGGTGGAATTCCAGATCGGCGTTGTGGCAGCGGGGGCAGCGGTCGCCGGGTTTCACGTTGCGCAGGTCGTGATACGCGGCGGCCTTGAAATCGCGCCCTTCGTTCACGCCGACGACGTGATAGCCGTCTTTGTTCGCGCCGGTCACGGCGTTTGCCATGCCGCGTACCGCGTTGTCGGCCAATATGCGGACTTTGAGGCCCTGCGGGCCGACAAAGCCGGGCTGCGCGCCGGATATTTTTTGCACCGCTTCGGGGGCGGCCAGTTCCAGCGTGACGGCGTCGAGGATGCGCTTGAGCTTGTGCTCGTTCACCTCGTGATCGCCGCGCGCCAGAACGCATACCTGTTCCTTGCCGTCCAGCGTATAGATGAGCGTCTTGATGAAGCTGGCGGCGGGGCGCTTGAGGAACGCCGATACCTCGTCGATGGTCCGCTGGTCCGGCGTAGCCACCTCGGCCATCGGCTCCGGCGTGGCGGCGGCGTGCGGCGCGGCTGGCGGCACGTCGGCCTTTTCCACGTTGCTGGCGTAGCTGCACGCGGGGCAACTGACGATGGTGTCCTCGCCGGTATCGGCCAGCACCATGAACTCATGGCTGCTGCTGCCGCCGATGTTGCCGGTATCCGCCTCCACCGCGCGGAATTTCAGCCCGGCGCGCTTGAAGACCGCCTCATACGCCTTGAACATCCGCTCGTACCCTTTCGCGGCGTCGTCTTCGTCCGCGTGGAAGCTGTAGGCGTCCTTCATCATGAATTCGCGCGCCCGCATCATGCCGAAGCGGGGGCGTATCTCGTCGCGGAACTTCGTCTGGATTTGATAGAGGGTGAGCGGAAGCTGCTTGTAGCTCTTCACTTCGCGGCGGACGATGTCGGTCATCACCTCTTCGTGGGTGGGGCCGTAGCAGAATTCGTGGTCGTGCCGGTCTTTTATCCGCAGCAGTTCCTTGCCGTAGAACTGCCAGCGGCCGGTTTCCTGCCACAGCTCGGCCGGTATCATGCTGGGGAGGAAGGTTTCCAGCCCTCCGGCGCGGTTCATCTCCTGGCGCACGATGTTCTCCACGTTGCGTATGGCGCGCAGGCCCAGCGGCAGCAGGTCGTACACCCCGGCGGCGATCTTGCGTATCATCCCGGCGCGGATCATCAACTGGTGGCTGGCGCACTCCGCCTCGGAGGGAACCTCTTTCACCGTCGGTATAAAGTAGCGGGTCAGTCTCATAGCTTTTTGATCTCCTCCATCAGGGCGCTGAACAGGTGCGCCTCGTCGACTTTCCTTAGAATTTTGCCGTTCTTGAATATCAGCCCTTCGCCGTGGCCCCCCGCGATGCCGATATCGGCCTCGCGCGCCTCGCCGGGGCCGTTCACCACGCACCCCATGATAGCCACTTTGATCGGTTTTTTTATTTTGCGCAGTTCTTCCTCGGCTTTCGCCGCCATGCCCAGCAGGTCTATCTCGCACCGCCCGCAGGTGGGGCAGCTTATGATGTCGGGCGTGAGCTGGCGCAGGTGCAGGCTTTTCAGGATTTCGTAGGCCACCTTCACCTCTTCCACCGGGTCGGCGGTGAGGGAGATGCGGATGGTATCGCCGATCCCCTCGTTAAGGAGGATGCCGACGCCGACGGAGCTTTTGATGGTGCCGCTGAACAGCGTGCCCGCCTCGCTGATGCCGACGTGCAGCGGGTAATCCACCTTCTCGCTCAGGGCGCGGTACGCCGCCACCGTCTTGGGCACGTCGGATGCCTTGATGCTTATCTTGATGAGGTCGAAGTTCAGGTCTTCCAATATATGCACGTGTTCCATGGCGCTTTCCACCATCGCTTCGGTGGTGGGGTGGCCGCCGTGCTTCGCCAGCATCTCCTTGCCGATGCTCCCGGCGTTCACGCCGATGCGGATCGGAATCTTGCGCTCCATCGCCGCTTTTACCACCGCCTCCACCCTGTCGCGGTGGCCGATGTTGCCCGGGTTGAGGCGCAAACCGTCCGCGCCGGCCTCGATGGCGGCAAGCGCGAGGCGGTAATCGAAATGGATGTCGGCGATGAGCGGCAGCAAGCTTTCCTTTTTCACGCGGGCGAAGACCGTGGCCGCCTCTTCGTCCGGCACGGCGAGGCGGACGATCTCGCAGTCCACTTCCTTCAGGTCGCGTATCTGTTTGAGGATGGCGTCGAAGTCGCGCGGGTTCCTGTTCCCCATGCTCTGCACGGCCACGGGCGCGCCGCCGCCGATGGGAACGCCGCCGACATATATCCGCTTGGTCTCTTTTTTCGCCATAAGCCACTAGATTAGTTTTAAAGCCCGCCTCTTCGCAAGTCATTTCCCCCCGCTGAACCTTTTTTATCGTAAAATGCCGGACATGGAAGGGGCGCACCTCGAACATATCGACCACAACGGCATAATGCTGGACGCGCATCTTGTCTTCACGCGCGAGCTGCTGGCGGCGGGGGTGCGCAGCGTGGCGAAGCGTATCGCCGCGTGGCACGGCGGAGCCGCGGAGCCGCTGGAGGTTTTGTGCATCCTCAACGGCGCGCGCCGGTTCACGGGCGACCTCGCGCAACAGCTATCCGTGCTCGGCGTGAAAACGAACATCCATTTCGTCCACGTATCCAGCACCGAGGGGGCGTGGGCGACCGGCGCGGCGCGCCTGCAAGGGGATTTCCACCCCGAACTGTTAAGGGGAAAACGGGTGCTGGTGGCGGATGACATCATAGACACCGGCGCCACGCTGGCGCTGGTGAAACAGATGGTGGCCGCCGCCGGGGCCGCCGATGTAAAAACCGCCGCG
>JACRGQ010000059.1 GCA_016217735.1 Nitrospinota bacterium | reverse complement strand
GCTCGCGCCACCCTCTACTACCTGCCACACAGCCCGTACCCGAATCTCCTCCAGTGTCCCATGACTTAACCCTCTGCCGTCTTTCGTTTCCATGAACGGCAGTATATCACAATGTCGCCTTACTTATGAATAGATTAGTAAGTGAAATCGGTGAAAAGAAAGTAGCAATTGACAGATTGAGCAATGACACTCTTTCCCGCATAGCCCCCCTTAAAACAGACATCAATCGTTTGGCTGAAGGTAAAAGTGCCTTCGAGAAACTGAAGACTCTTGAGCTAGCGGCCAATGATACTAAAATATCCAATAGGGATATGGCATTTAGAATTCTACTTTTATTTGGTTTGCCTCTTGGTTTGCTTTTCTTAATGATGCCCATTAATAATCCGAATAACCTCCTAATCTTCTTTATGTCACCTTTTATAATTTATTTTTCCAAGCGTGAATATTTCAATAAAGCAAAAGAAGCATTGTTCAACAAAGATGCGCGAAAGAAGTCGGCAGAAAGCATCCATCTGGATATGACTAATAAATTTGCCCCCAATAAAATTCAAGCTGATATTGAGGGGAAAAAGAAGGAAATGCTGCTTCTTGAAAGTTCCCTTGCCATCGAAGAACAAAAGCTAAAACAGGAAATGGCAACAATTGAACAAGCCCTTAATCAGTTGATGGTCAAATACAATCTAAACGTATAACGAAGAGGACAAATTGGAAACCGAAAACAAACCGGAATTCAATATCATCATTGAGTTCGATGACTTTTTGACACGCTTTGATCTCGAAGAAATTTTGTCCTCGATAGACGGTATTATTGAAGACGAACTGCTGTCAAATTTTGACTCAGATTTCCCCTTAATGCGCCGCCACAATTACCGCCATCCTCCTTGGTATCAAGAAGCCCCCGGACTTTCATACATCGGCATTACTGCTGTTAATCGCGGGTCAATAATTCTCTCGGTTATATTCTCCAGTGCTGTTTCCACTTATGTTGCACACCGGTTCAAGATAGGTATTGATAAGAGCCTACTGGCGAAGGATATTGAACGTTCAGGGAAGTTGATAGGTGACAAACTTGGCTCTATATTGAAAAGGATCAACGATTGGGTGGAAGAGTACGTCCCTGAACAGCGAGAGTTGGGCGGCAAGGTCAAAAAAATACGGGTGGAAAAGAAACGCAAGCGCAAGAATGATTAGACCTAAGCTGAGCGATTATTCTTTGAAAAGTCGGCATAAAAGTGCTTATTGGGCGATGAATAAAGGCTACAATGCCTTTTGTGAACAATGGTCGGGTCTTGCTTTGTAGCATTTGACAGGCACGGCACGGCGGGCCGACATGTTTGGCGCGCGGCGCCAATGGGCGAATGAATTCGCCCCTACCGGGGAAACAATCATTACGGCGGGGGGATCGCGGTGGGGGGATAGAGGAAATAGGGGAATTCGCGGTCGGCCAACGCCTCGTACCTGCCCAGTTCTTTTTCCGCCGCCGCGATCCGCCGCTCCAGACCGTGGATCACCGGCCCCATCAGGCCGTTAAGCTCGGCATTGATTTCGCTGATCCGTTTGCCGATCCCCTTTTTGTCGGCTCCCGGCGCGGCTATCGCCGCCCGCAGGCTCCTTTTCTCCGCCACCAGTTCCGGCGGCGCGTTTTCCAAAAAATTTTCCGGATGGAACGCGGTCTCCCGCAGCCGTTGCCGCAGCGCCGCCAATTCCGGCGCGGGATCGTCCAGTCCCGGCAGCTTCAGCGTAGCGCTGGCCACCGCGAACGGCGGCGGAACGATGCCGTGGAAACGGGATACGAAAATATCGGTAATCCGGTCGTACTTCGCCCCGCCGGTACCATGCACAAAGAGGTCGGCCACGAACAGCCGATTCAAAACTGAAAGTGCCACGGCGCGGGGCCACAACCGCAATTTCCGCGTTTGGCAAAATTCCCGCAGCATCGCCGCATCCCGCATTTCATGCGCTCCATCCAACAGCAACGCGGGGCATCCGCCGCGCATCACAACCGACAGCGGCAGGCGCACCCCCTCCTTGCCTATCCAAAAGAGGGTCTCCACGGTTTGGGCATCCGTGGCGAGATCGGGAAAAGGATTCGCCTTCGAGCGTATCCCGTGCTCGGCCCGGTAGGCCGCCAGCGTGTCATTGAAGATGGCCGCCGCCTCCGGCGCGCGCGCCAGCATCTCGAACGCGAAGGTGAAAAACGGCGCGGCGCGGCAAAGCTCCGACAGCGGCAACTCCAGCACACCCCGCGGCCAGTGCGCGGTGTAAACCCGGCGCAGATGCACCATCGCGTCGGCCATCATCGGGGGAAGTTCACGCCCCATCTCCGTTTCAACGAACACCTCGCCAAAGCTGAAAAGCCGCTCCGGCAGCGCACGCAGGTCGCGCAACACGTTTTCGGCGAAGGCGGCGACCTCATCCTCGCGCGCGGAAGCGTCCATGTAGAGCATATTCGCCGCGCCGGGGGCCGCATAATGCGCCACGCGGCGGTACTCGCCGTTGGCATATGAAGGGACTTTGACCAAAAACCCTTCCGACGGGTCGGTATCGACGTTGAGATTGATGGCCGCCATTCCGCGCGCGGCGGCTTCCGCCAGCAAGCGGTATTTGTACAAAACCCCGGGATGGTAAAAGGAGGGCTGATGCCCCGCCATGACCAAGGGGGCATCAGCCGCCGCGGATTGAACGGGCAGGCCGAGCCGCCGGGTATACCGTTCGGCCGTTTCGAGGGCGGCCCGGCGGATGGCATCGCGCAGCGGGGCCAGCGGCGTCAGCGCCGCGCCGTTTTCCCGTGCCGCCGCCTCCCAGTTCTCAAACGGCGGTTGCGTCAGCCGCTCCCCCGGCGCGGGCGTGGCGAATGTCATAATACAAAGGGGTCGAACGAGCGGACCCCCAGCTCTTCCCGCGCGTAAAATGGTTCGCCATAGTGTGCGTGGATAAGCCCGCCAAAGTATCCGGCCTGCGCCCGGAGCCGGGCGATCACCTCGTCCCCCCGCTCCTGCCCCCCAGCGTAGAACTGCGAGTGGTATGCCGACACCGCCCGCAGCTTGATCTCCAGCGTATCGGACACATCGAATACGAACGACGGCGTTATCAGCTTTTTGAGGTGGATGCAGAAATAGAAGAACACGCGGGGAACGTAGTACGGCTCCCCCTTCATTTCCGTTTTTGTGTATTTGGCGACGAAGCGGGCGGCCTGCGCCATCTCCGAAGCCGCCACGTGATCGGGGTGGGCGTCTTCCCAGTACGGCAGCAACAGCACCTTCGGTTTCAGTTGGCGGTAAACCCCGGCGATGGCGACCCGCCCCTCTTCGGTATCGCGCAGCCAGCGGTTGGGCAGGCCCAAATTGAGCCGCTGCGTGAGGCCGAGTATTTCGTTGGCCCGCGCGGTCTCCGCGCGCCGCAGTTCCGGCGTGCCGTGCGGTGTCGGCTCGCCGCTGGTGAGGTCGAGCGCCGCCACATTTTTCCCCTGGCGGATCAGCGCCGCCACCGCGGCGCCCGCCCCCAGTTCTATATCGTCGGGATGAGTTCCGACGGCAAGGATATCGACCATCGGGTAAGCTCCTTCCGCATCACGTCCAGATAGTAATTATACCGTCTTTGGGGATCGTCCAACTCGCCGCCGAACGTCCGGTTAAGGTTTTTATAAATCCGCGCAATCGGGAATTCCTCCACGGTCAAGCCGAAATGAAAGGCCTGCACCCAAAATTGCAAAGGAAAGGCGTAACCGTTTTCGGTCAGCCGCAACGGCGCCAACGCGGCCACGCGGTACCCCTTCATGCCGCAAAAGCTGTCGGTGAGGCCGTAGCCAGTGATGCCGTTGATAATTTCCGTGACCCGCCGGTTGATGGCGAAACGATCCTTCGGCGGCGGATCGTCCGCGGCGCTGGATTGGAGATAGCGCGAGCAGGAAACGATATCCACGCCGCGCCTGTCAAGGCGGTGGAACATATCCGGGATATGCCGGGGTTCGTGCTGTTCGTCGCAATCGATGGTAACGAGCTGATCGTACCCGTTGACGATGGCGTGGTTAAACGCGCCGATGAGCGACGCGCCATACCCCCGGTTGGCCGGGTGGCTGATGATGGCAATGCCGGGGACCGTCCGGAGGATTTCGCCGGAACGGTCGGGGGACCCGTCGTCGATGGCCAGTATATCGCCGCCGTGGAACGCGCGGATGCGTTCCATCACGCGCACGACATACGGCTCTTCATTGTACACGGGAACCGCCACGAGCCTTCGGGGCATGTCAGGCGTTTCCCGGCGCCGGCGGCGCCCCGCCCTTCCTTCGCTTAACCAGCGTCACTTCGTTCCCTTGATCGTTGTATGAAACCTCGTCCATGAAATGCCGCATGAGGTAAATACCGCGGCCGCTGCTCTTGTAGAGGTTCTTGGGGGCGGTCGGATTGGCTATGTCGTCGATAGCGAATCCCTCACCCTGGTCGGTGACGGTAAAACGCGCCTCGTTGTAGCCGATTTCCGCCCGCACCCGCACTTTTTTTCCGGGGTCGTTGCCGTTGCCGTGCCGCATGCCGTTCACGATCGCCTCGTACAGGGCGATGACCAGGTTGGACAGCTGCGAGGAGTCGCACAGCTCAATTTCCTTGAGATGTTCGGTGATGTAGTGGATGACTCCGTTGACGTAATCGGTCCGCGTCGGAATCTCCGCGTCCATGGTAAATTTGAAGAAAGGGAGGATTTTGCGGTTTTCCTCCCGCACCTTGCGCAGTTCCAGCAGGCGCGAGACGGAATGATATACCTCCTGCGCGCCGAACGGCTTGGCGAGGAAATCGGAAGCTCCCGCCTTAAGCGCCTTGGCGGCGGTTTCCACATCGGCGAAACCGGTCATGATAACGACCGGAAATTCGGCGGAATGATCCTTGATGCGGGAGAGCAGTTCCATGCCATCCATCCCCGGCATCTTGATGTCGATGACGGCGAGGTCGACGCCCCCGCCCTCCACGGCCTTGATCGCCTCGAAGCCGTTGGCGGTCTTGACGACGCCATACCCCTTGCCGGTGAAAACCGTTTCCAGCACGTTGCGGATGTTCTCCTCGTCATCGATGACAAGGATTGTGTGTTTCGGGTTTTGTTCCTGCACGACGCTATTTCCGGGTGTTACGCGGCGCGCCCTTCGCGCGGGGAAATCACGGATATCGCCTTGCCGCGCGGGTTCGCCACCGCGATTTCGCGCACTTCATCCAGTTTGTCCGGCACACACTCCCCTTTGGCATACAGATGCCATCAACCAGCCACGGGAACAAATAAGTGGTATATTTTACCCCTCAAAGCTGGTTTCCACAACGAATTTGGCGCCGTCGATTTCGAACGGAATGGCAATAGTGGGTCCTTTGGTCATGCTCTCGACAATGTGCCCCTTCCCCTTGATGATGCTCGGCAGGCCGGCCTCGAATTTGAACCCCTTGCCGGCCAACTCGCGCCGCGCGTCGCCGGATATCATGTTGGTCAATTCGCCAACGGCGTCGCTCACTTCGGCGTTGAGCTCGGCATAGGTTTCCGACAGCATGGAAGAAACGATCTTCAGCGCCGCCGCTTCCGACAGGCTGAACACCACCACCCCCCTGGCGTGTCCGGTCATGCCGATCACGCCGGAGATATCCCCCTGCGCCTTGTTGTCGTGCTTTAAGAACGGCTTTCCCGGCACTGGCTTAACAAACGCCATCATCGAAAGGACATTCACCGTGGCTTTAAGGAAAGGGTTGATAAGTTCGGCGTTCATTAACTCCTCCGGCACTTCGCATCGTGCAACATTGTAAATGGCGAAACTTTAACCGCACCGATTGTACGCCAACGGACGGCGGCAAGGCAATGCGGTCTTTTTTACAGCGATGGCATAATCCAATACGGTTTGGCGCTCCCCGCGCCCCATTAAAATTTGATGCCTAATATCCGGTAAAATGACATAAAATAACGAAATATGGATAATTGCATTTTTTGCAAAGTTATCGCGGGGGCGCTGCCGTCCGACAAGATTTTTGAAACCGACACCATACTTGTCATCGAGGACAAGTTCCCGCAGGCTCCGAAGCACTACCTGATACTCCCCAAAAGACATGTGGATGGCGTTACCAGCCTGGGGCATGACGACAAGGAACTGCTGAACGACATGTATCACGTAACGCGTGAAGTGGTCAAAAAGAAGGGGCTTGAAAGCAACGGCTTCAGGCTGGTCGTCAACCAGGGGGTTAACGGCGGCCAGACGATATTCCACCTCCATATGCACCTCTTGGGCGGCAGACCGATGCACTGGCCCCCGGGCTGATTTTTTCCCCCTCCCTAACTTAGCTCCTGCTCCGCGGCTCTCCATATCCCCCGCTCCCCTCCATATTCGCATCCACCAAGAAAAGACCGAAAGGGGTGAATGTTCAAGCGTTCAACGAGTTTTAAGAAAGATTTTGCCGGTAAAAAAACGGCCAACGCATAGCAATCCGCTCAAACCTCGCACCTTATGCCACTCCCGCATAAAAAGGCGACGGATGGCACGACCCCAATATATATCGACTATTATCTATTTATAAACATACCATGCGAGTTGCTGTCGGTAAGAGCGCAAACGGGCATTGTCAAGAATACTGGATTCCCGCGCCGTGAAACCGATAACCATGTCCGACAAAAACTAAGATATCTTAACGAAACGTGTTTTCAAAAATCATCAACGAATCACGCTTGAATTACAGGCAATAATTACAACAACATGCAAAGATGCTGACTTTGCGATAAGTATAATAAATAGAATGCCACCTATTTATCACCATTGCATGGGTGCTTAATGTGGATTGCTAGGTTAGCTCATTGCATGTTCGGTTGCGCTATAACACGCACCTCGCGGTCAAAGCAAAACGGGATACATATAGATTTTATTTTATACAAATTCCAAGCTGGCGCCCAAGCGGCACAATAGACAATAAATATATAGGCTACGACCTATTCGTAATCGGCCTATTCCGATGATATTGTAATATCAGCAATTTTTATGGTCTGCCAAATAAAACTCCCTTGCTCACGCCATTAGATGCGGTCTGGGCGATATTTTGACCTTTTTTGCATTGCATGGCCTTATTGACCATGTTAGTATTCTTTTTTCCCCGAAAGGGGAAACAAGGCAGAATCCATTACGTAAAACCTTGTAGCTGTTATTATTTATTAATAATTGAGAGGGGTGAGTTGTTTGCCCGGTATAAAAGTACGGGATAGCGAGCCTTTTGAGCTCGCGCTGAAACGTTTCAAGAAGCAGTGCGAAAAAATCGGCGTGTTGTCCGAAATTCGCAAGCGTGAGCATTATGAAAAACCGTCCGTGAAGAAGAAAAAGAAAATCATCGCGGCGCGGAAAAAGAAATACAGCCGCTACTAGGCGCGGGAAAGAGGTTTCACATGCCGCTGAAAGCACGGATTGAAGAGGACTTTAAGGCCGCCTTCAAGGGCCAGGACAAATCGACCGTTGAAGTTCTGCGCATGGTGAAGTCCGAGATCAAGAACCGCGAGATCGAAAAGAAAACGGCGCTGGACGACACGGAAGTATTGGCCGTTATCTCCAGCGCCATCAAAAAACGACGCGAGTCGGTCGAGATGTTCACGCAGGGAAACCGGCCCGAGTTGGCCGAAAAAGAGCAGAAAGAGGTGGATTACCTCACGCGCTACCTCCCCGCGCAACTCGGTGAAGCCGAAATCCGCGAAAAGGTGAAAGCGGTTGCCGCCGCCATGGGCAATCCGGACGTCAAGCAGATGGGCCAGGTTATGAAAGGCGTCATGGCGGAGATCGGCAAACAGGCCGACGGGGCCACGGTGAGCCGCCTGGTGAAGGAAGTCCTCTCCGGGAAGTGAGCAGCCGGCGCCGCGCCGGCATCCGCTAAGGGGGCGATGATGGCGGGTCTCTATCCTCAGGATTTGATTGACCGCGTCCGTGAAGCGGCCGATGTCGTCGACGTCATATCCTCCTACATCCCGCTTAAAAAGAGCGGGGCCAATTTCACCGCGCTTTGCCCGTTCCACACCGAAAAGTCCCCATCGTTCAACGTAAACCCCGCGCGCCAGATTTGGCACTGTTTCGGCTGTGGCGCGGGGGGGAACGTCATTACCTTTGTGATGAAGCATGAGAACATGGGCTTCCCCGACGCGCTGGCGCTGCTGGCCGCCCGCGCCGGCATCCCCCTGCCGCGCGATAAGGAGGGGGAGGATAACTCATACATCTACAACATCAATAAAGAAGCGGCCGATTTCTACCAGCGGCAGCTTAAAACCGCCCCCGCGTTTGTGGGAGAATACATAAAAAAACGCGCCCTGACCGCGGAAACGGTTGATAAGTTCCGCATCGGCTATGCGCCGGACGCGTGGGATGCGCTTTATCGCCACCTCGTGGAGAGGAAAATCTCCCCCAAGGAGATCGACAAGGCGGGGCTGACGAAACTTTCATCCGCCGGGAACCCGATCGACCGGTTCCGCAACCGGCTCATCTTCCCCATAGTGGACGAGCACAACCGGGTGATCGCTTTCGGCGGGCGGGCGCTGGCGGACGATGAGAAGGGGCCGAAGTATCTCAACTCCCCCGAAACGCCCGTCTACAACAAATCGCGCGTGCTCTACGCGCTCAACTTTGCCGCCGCCAAGGCGCGCGCCGCCAACCGGGTGATGATCGTGGAAGGGTACATGGACGCCATCGCGCTGCACCAGGCCGGCTTTGAAAACGTGGTGGCCTCCGCCGGCACCGCCTTCACGCCGCAGCAGTGCCGCGCGCTCAAGCGGTATACCCAAAACCTCGTCATGATTTTCGACGGCGACGAGGCCGGCCGCCGCGCCGCCGCCCGCGCCACCGAAGTGGCGGCGGAGCTGGAAATCCGCCCCAGCGTGGCGATGCTCCCCGGCGGAGCCGATCCCGACGACCTGATAAAGCAGGGGGGGGCGGCCGCGTTCGAGGATATCGTGAAAAACGCGCGCCCCTACATGACCTACCTCATCGAGCAGGCCTGCCGGAAATTTGATGTCGCCACGCCCGAGGGGAAGGCGGACGCCATCCGCTCGCTCTTGCCGGAGCTTTCCCGCATTGCCGATCCGATAAAGCGGGCCAGCTATGTGGAACTGCTGGCGGAGCGGACCGGCATACCGGCCACCGCCATCGGCGGACAACTTAGGAACACTGCCCCCCGCTACGCTCCTCAAGAAGGGCGTACCACCGCGCCCCGTGAGGGACAAGCGGTACCTACCACTCATCCGAAACAATCCCGGCCATTGTCACTGCCGGGGGGGATGGAAAAGTGGATCGTTCAGATCATCCTTGATTACCCCGAAACCATCACGGAATCACTCAAAACCCTAAAAGTGGAAGACTTTGCGGAACCTGGATTCAGGCGAATGTTGGAATATATACTGGGTCGGTTGGCGCAAGGAGCTATTTCTATGGATGAATTGATAGAAAGTTGCCCAGACCCGAATCTGAAACGAAATATGCTGGCTCTATGGATAGACCAATTCCACACCCAAGAGGAACAAAAAGATAAGATTATCAATGACTTCATTGGAGGACGGGATAGCAAACGCCTACAGAAAGAGAAGATTGCCGATCAATTACGAAGGGCACAAGAAAACCTGGAACGGCTGGATCAGAAAGAATGATTGTTTGAGCCTGAATTATGTGTTATTTTAATCTCTTATTTTTCGTTGAAAAACCTTATTCAATAAGGATCATAAAGATATGAGTATTAAGAAACTTCGAAGTTTGCCCGAAGTAAAACAGCTCCTTTCCGCAGGCAAAGGGAAGGGAACCATTTCCCAGAAAGAGTTTGATACCGCCCTGCCGCCCAACCTGTTCACCGGAGATCAGCGAGACCGGGTTTTGCAGTTTCTTGAAGAGAACAAGATCGGCGTGGTGGCGGCCGCGGAAGAACCCCGCAAAAGCGCCCGCGCCAAGGCAAGCGCGGCCGGCGGCGAAGAGGTGGAAGAGACGGTGTCGCTTTCCTCGGAAGACCCCGTGCGGATGTATCTCAAGGAAATGGGGAGCATTCCGTTGCTTACCCGCGAAGGGGAAGTGACCATCGCCAAGCGGATTGAAGAAGCCCAAAACCGCGTCATCGACGCGATGATCACCTGCCCCGTCACTATCAGGGAAATCGCCGCCCGGGTCGAAGAACTGAAAAACGGTTCGCTCACCATCCAGAGCATCGTGAACTGGGGGGACGTGGAAGAGACGCCCACCAGCAAAATCCTGATGGAAACCAAACGCGTCGCCAAGGCGGCCGACAAGGTTGAGGAAGCCTTCAAAGAATGGCGCGCCGGCGTGGAAAAAGCGGCGCGCAAAACCGCCCGCCCGTCCGAACGCGGCCAGCAGGAGAAGAAAAACGCCAAGTCGTTCGAGGCGCTGCGCAAACGCGTGCTGGACGTGAACCTGAACCAGATGCAGCTTGACGGCATTATCGGCGTGATTGGCAAGTACAACCGGCAGGGGCTGGAAATGCTGCATGAGTTGAAAAAGCAGGAAGACCATCTCCGCCTCTCGGCCCCGGTCAAAAAAGGGGGCAAGAAGGATGCAAAGGCCCCCGCGCCGGTCAAGGTAAACCCGGCGGAAATCCGCAAAAAAATCGCGGCCGTCAAGTCGCGAATGCGCGTGCTGGAGAAAGAGGTGGGGGTCGAGCCCGCCGTCCTGGCCGATATCAAGCGGCGCATTGACAGCGGCCGCATCGACGACCGCCAGGCGAAAAAGGATTTGGCCGAGGCGAACCTCCGCCTCGTCGTCTCCATCGCGAAGAAATACACCAACCGCGGCCTGCAGTTCCTTGACCTGATTCAGGAGGGGAACATCGGCCTGATGAAGGCGGTCGACAAATTCGAATACCGCCGCGGCTACAAGTTTTCCACCTACGCCACCTGGTGGATCCGCCAGGCGATCACCCGCGCCATCGCCGATCAGGCGCGCACCATCCGCATCCCGGTGCATATGATCGAGACCATCAACAAGCTGATCCGCACCTCGCGCCACCTGGTGCAGGAACTGGGGCGCGAGCCGAAGCCGGAAGAGATCGCCGACAAGATGACGATGAGCGTGGAGAAAGTCCGCAAGGTGCTCAAGATCGCCGAAGAGCCGATCTCGCTTGAAACGCCCATCGGCGAAGAGGAAGATTCGCATCTGGGAGATTTCATCGAAGACAAGAAGATGATCTCGCCGGTGGAATCGGTGATCAAGATGAACCTGAAGGAGCAGACCGCGAAGGTGCTCCAAACCCTGGCGCCGCGCGAGGAGATGGTGCTGCGCAAGCGGTTCGGCATCGGCCTCGATTCCGAGCACACGCTGGAAGAGGTGGGGCAGGATTTCGAGGTGACGCGCGAACGCATCCGCCAAATCGAAGCCAAGGCGCTGCGCAAGTTGCGCCACCCCAGCCGCAGCAAACGCCTGCGGAGTTTTATAGAAAGCTGACCATTAAGGGCCGCCGCGCCAGCCAACGGCGCGCGGCTCTTTTTTCGCGTGGGCCTATAGCTCAGTTGGTTAGAGCTCCCGGCTCATAACCGGGCTGTCCCAGGTTCGAGTCCTGGTGGGCCCACCATATTTCCCCTTTGATTCTCCTTATCGCAAATTTTCGCATTTTACGCTAATGGCATGCCTTGCGATGGCCCACCAGGACTCGAAAGCGAGCTTCCGTACACGAGCGATAAGCGAGTGTTGACCTGCATGGATGCGGGGCAAGGAAGCGAGCCGGGGCCGATGGAGGGCGAGCGTGAGGCGAGCCCGAGAGTGGCCGAGTCCCTTTTAAGCGGGCCCACCATATTTCCCTTCAACCATGCTCAACAAACAAGTTCGCCCTATTCCCGCACCGCCCGCCTTGCAAGGGCCAACCGGGACTCGAACGGCGGTTTCGTGCGTGACCGGCAAGGGAGCGCCGCCAAACAGGACGTTTGGCGGGGAAACGCCATCCCGTTCGCGGAGCATCAGCATCTTGCATTATCGGGGTGAATTTGAAACAATGACTGTTACGAGGAGCCCAAGCGGGATTGCCTGTGAAATATCAGGACGTTGCCTGATGTTTTACCAGTATTGACTGTTACGGGAAAATACAGGGGGCGGCGATGGATAAAGAAGTGGCGAGAACGAACGCTGACGCGGCGAAAAATCCCGAAGTCGACAAACTGATCCACCTTATCAAAAATCACATCGTTTCCACCCTGGCGAAAGATCCCCAGCGCGCGAAAGTGTGGGACTACTACAATGCGGCCTCCTATGCCATCAGGGACCGCCTCATCGAACGCTGGATCAAAACCCAAAACGCCTATTACGAATCCGACGCCAAACGGCTCTATTACCTCTCGCTAGAATTTCTCACCGGCCGCACACTGGGGAACAGCCTCGTCAATATGGGAATGATGGACACCTGCCACGACGCTTTGCACCAAATCGGCTTCGACCTGGAGGAAATCCGCGAGATGGAGTGGGACGCCGGGCTGGGCAACGGCGGCCTGGGACGGCTGGCGGCATGCTTCCTCGATTCGCTCGCCACGATGGAGATACCCTCCTATGGCTACGGCATCCATTACGAATACGGCCTCTTCTACCAGAAGATCGTCGACGGCGCGCAGGTGGAGGTGCCGGATAACTGGCTCCGCCACGGCAATCCGTGGGAATTCGCGCGGCCGGAACACCTCTTTTCGGTGCATTTCCACGGCAGGGTGGATCAGTTCGTCGATAACCAGGGAAAACTGCGCAACGAATGGGTGGATACCGAAGAGGTCATGGCGATGGCCTACGACACCCCCATCCCCGGCTATAACAACAATCACGTCATCAACATGCGGCTCTGGGCCGCCCGCTCGTCGCGCGATTTCGACCTCGGCTATTTCAATCAGGGCGACTACATCCGCGCGCTGGGAAGCAAGATGATGTCCGAGACCATCTCGAAAGTTCTCTACCCCAGCGACCACTTCGCGGAAGGAAAAGAGCTCCGCCTCAAACAGCAATACTTCCTTGTCTGCGCCACGCTGCAGGACATCTGCCGGCGCTTCAAGAAGCACAGCAAAACCTTCGAGACCTTCCCGGATAAAATAGCCATCCATCTCAACGACACGCACCCGGTGCTGGCCATTCCCGAGATGATGCGCATTCTGCTGGACAAGGAGGGGTATGGCTGGGAGGCGGCGTGGGACATCGCCGTCAAGACCTTCGGCTACACCAACCACACCCTCATGCCCGAGGCGCTGGAAAAATGGTCGGCCGCGATGCTGGGCGCCATCCTGCCCCGGCACCTCCAGATTATCTACGAGATCAACCGGCGCTTCCTCGAAAAAGCATCGCACACCTTCCCGGGCGACCCTGAAATGCTGCGGCGGGTCTCCATCGTCGAGGAGGGGCCGGAAAAAATGATCCGCATGGCCCACCTCGCCATCGTCGGCTCACACTCGGTGAACGGCGTTTCCGCGCTGCACACCGAGCTGATGAAGAGCAAGGTCATGAAGGATTTTTACGATATATTCCCCGAACGGTTCAACAATAAAACGAACGGCATCACCCCGCGCCGCTGGCTGCGGAAATGCAACCCGGCGCTCTCCAAACTGATTACCGGCAAAATCGGCGACGGGTGGGTCGGCGACCTCGACAAGCTGAAGGGGCTGATTCCGCTGGCGGGGAACGCCGCGTTCCGCGCCGCGTGGCGCGCGGCGAAAAGGGACAACAAGGAGCGCCTGGCGAAATACATCAGGGAAGAGAACGGCATAACGGTCTCCGTCGACACGCTTTTCGACATGCAGGTGAAGCGCATGCACGAATACAAGCGGCAACTGCTCAACGTGCTGCACATCGTCACCCTGTACAACCGCATCAAGGCCGGTCCGAAAAACGGCCACACGCCGCGCACCGTCATTTTCGGCGGCAAAGCGGCCCCCTCGTACACCACGGCAAAACTGATCATCAAGCTGATCAATTCGGTGGCCAACGTCGTCAATAACGACAAGCAGGTGGGGGACAAACTGAAGGTGGTATTCCTGAACAACTACCGGGTTTCGCTGGCGGAAAAGGCGATTCCCGCCGCCGACCTCTCGGAACAGATTTCCACCGCCGGCCTCGAGGCATCCGGCACCGGCAACATGAAGTTCGCCCTCAACGGCGCGCTTACCATCGGCACGCTGGACGGCGCGAACATAGAAATCATGGAAGAAGTCGGCAAGGATAACATCTTCATCTTCGGCCTTACCGCCGACGAAGTGGCCGATCTGAAGGCGAAAGGCTACCGGCCGCGCGATTATTACGAATCGAACCCCGAACTGAAAAAAGCGCTCGACATGATCGGCGGCGGCTATTTCTCGCCGTTCAACCAAACGCTGTTCGCGCCGATCGTGGAGAACCTGCTCGATAGGGGGGATCACTTCATGCTGCTGGCCGACTACGCCTCCTACGTCGAATGCCAGGATAAGGTGTCGGCCGCCTTCCGCGACAAAGACCGCTGGGACAGGATGTCCATCCTCAACACCGCCAACATGGGGAAATTCTCCAGCGACCGCACCATCAAGGAGTACGCCGAACAAATCTGGAACGTAAAACCGGTACACGTGAAATAGTCTCGCCGATTGTATTTTTGCCGCTTCGCCGCGCGTGGTATCCTTGCACACTATGAGAATAGTCGGAGGACACGCCCGCGGCTGCACACTGGCCGGGCCGGGCAATAAAAAAATACGCCCCACGCCGGACAAAGTCCGGCAGGCGCTGTTCAACATGATCGAGGTGGAAGGGGATTCCTTTTGCGACCTCTTCAGCGGCACCGGCGCGATTGGCTGCGAGGCGCTCAGCCGCGGCGCGGCTTCCGTGACCATCGTCGAACACCACCTCCCCTCGGTGGTGCTCATCCGCCAAAACGTCGAAAAGGTGAGCAAGATGCTGCCAGCCCCCGCCCAGACGCGGGTGGTGAAACAGGACGCGGTGGAATTTTTGCGCGGATGCGGGCAGGACAACAACCGGTTCGATTTCATCTATTGCGACCCGCCGTACGATTGGGACGGAAGAAGCGCCCTGCTGACCGCCGCGTACAACGCCAAAGCGCTGTTGCCCGACGGGATTTTGATTCTGGAAATGCCCAGCAAAGGCCTGCAACCGCCGGAGTTCGAGCCGATCAAGGAAAAGCGGTACGGCGACACAAAGCTCCTTTTCTATTCCTTCGGCTGACCTCTCTCTTGGTACCACAGAATTCATTCTTGGTTGCCCCTGAAGGGGCAAATTCCTTCTTGGCCCTAACGGGCCAACAACAGGTTAAAACCTGTTGTACCCTCAATTTTTCGTGGATAATGGCGGATATGGATTTGCTGGAAGGGTTTTTAATCGCGGGAGTCGCCGCCATCGCCGGTGCCGCCGTCTATGCGCTGGGGAAAAAATCAGCCGCGCCCGATGCCGGAATGAAGCAGGACCTCGCGCTGATGCAGCAGACCCTCAACGCGCAACTCATCGACCAGACCAAAACGCTGCTCGAAACCATCACCCGCGTACGCGAGGAGAGCCGCGCCGCCATCACCTCCGGCTTTGGCGATACGCAGGGGAAGCTGGCCGAATCGATGCAGCACGGCCGCAAAGAGATCGCCGACAGTCTCGGCAGGTCGCAGCAGATACTTGCCGAGCGGCTGGAAAAACTCATCAAGGAAACCGCCGACCTCAAAGCCGCCTCGGGCCGGATGGTGGAAATCGGCGGCGACATCCGCAACCTGAACCAGATTCTTGAAGGCTCCAAGAGCCGCGGCAGTTACGGCGAATGGCAAATGGAACTGTTGCTCAAGCAGGCCGTCCCGGCCGAGCGGCTCCGTTTCCAGCACAAAATCGGCGATGGGATCGTCGACGCCGCCATTCTTTTGGAAGAACGCGTCCTTTGTATCGACAGCAAGTTTCCAGCGGCGAACCTCGTCAAATTTTACGAGGCCGCGCCGGGGCCGGAGCGGGACAGGTTTCTTTCGCAGTTCCACGCCGACGTGCGCAAGCGGGCCAAGGAAATCGCCCAGCGGTATATCGTGCCGCGGGTGACGCTTGATTTCGCCGTCATGTTCGTTCCCGCAGAGGGGGTATTCCTTGAGATCGTCGGCAACCACGAGTTGCATCAGGCGCTGATGGATATGCGGGTGGTGCCCGCCTCGCCGAATTTCCTGTTCGTCTATTTTCAGGCGCTCGCCGTCGGCTTCCGGGGAATGGCGGTGGAAAAGCGCGCGCAGGAAATAATCCACGCGATACTCGATTTGCAGGTGAACTTCCAGAAATTCCAGGAGACCTTCGACGTGCTGGGCAAGCACATCGCCAACGCGCACACGCAGTTCGACAAGGCCAACGTGCAGGCGGTTAAAATCGCCGGCACGCTGGACAACCTCAAGCTCGGCCAAACGGGGGAGCAACCGCTGTCATTCTGAGCCGCTGGCGAAGAATCCCTTTCCGGAGCCGGATTCCCCGTCGCCAAAGGTTCTTCAGAATGTGCCGTTTACAATCAAAATGATGTGTTACAAGCAAATAGAATTGTCCGGTTTTAAGCGGTAGAATTAATATAGAAGATGCGGATACGCCAGGAGGACTTATGGTGCTGGTGTGGAAATGCCTTGTGTGCGGCAAAGTAATGCCGTGTAGCGACGACGAATGCCAAACAATCCCGGAAAAATGCCCCGATTGCGGCGCGCCCAAACAGGAAATGGTTCAGGTTGATGAGGACTGACCCCCATTTTGCCTGCTTTCCACCGGGAGGTGGCGTCCCCCTGTTTTAAACAGGGGGTTTAAAGGACATCCCTGTTTTCAGTCTGGATGCGGGAAGGTGTTGTTCCATCAAAAAAAGGCTACCAATCCAGCGTATCGCCGATGCGGACGACGTTGATATGCCCGTCGGCCGAAAACCCGCGCCGCGCCGCTTCCGTGATCAGGCGCGCGGGCGGCTCGTCCCACGGCTCGTCGGTCATGTCGAACGCGCCCCAGTGGATGGCCAAAAACTTTTTCCCCCGCACCTGCGTAAAAGCCTCCAGCGCCTCTTCGGGGTTGAGGTGGTGCGCCTTTATCAGCTCCCGCGGGCTGTAACAGCCGATGGGCATGGCCGCCAGGTCTATCGGCCCGTACTGTTCGCCAATCCGGGGGAAGAACGATCCGAAGCCGGTATCGCCGGGATAGTAGAAAGTTTTTTTTCCTTCCACCACCCAGCCGCACCAGTGGCTCCGGTTGCGGTCCCACGGCGTGCGCGAGGAGTAGTGCTGCGCCGGCACGCTGTGGATGGTCAACCCGTGGTGTTTCACCGCGCCCCACCACGGCACTTCGACGGCGTTGGAAATCCCCCGGTGCTTGAACCACCGCTTCAGTCCATCCGGCACGAAAAACACCGGCTGGTACATCCGCTGCAACGCCAGCACCGACGGGAGGTCGAGGTGGTCGTAGTGGCTGTGGCTGATGAGCACGAAATCTATCTTCGGCATCTCTTCCGGTTCGAAGGCGGGGGAGGTGTAGCGCCGCGGCCCGAAAAAGGGGAACGGCGACGCCCGGTCGGAAAAAATCGGGTCGGTGATGTAAAAATGCCCCTGCTGGCGGCAGAGAACGGTGGAGTGTCCCACCCACGCGGCGATGTTTTTCGCCGGCTCGATGCGGCTCCAGACTTCGCGCTCCACTTCGGCGGCAATGGCCTCCCGCGCGGCGCCGCCGGGCCGTTCGGCGAGGCCGCGTCCGAGCCGCCGGACAAGATAGCTAAACGCCGATTTGTGGCCGGGCATCCGGTAGGCGGGATCAAGGTTAACGTAAATCTTCCGTTTCCCCATAACCCTATTATAGCCCACGGGGGCGCCGCAGTCAGTCCTCCTCGTAGCTGAAGCCTTCGACCTTGTTGTTTTTCCGCCCGGTCAACCAATCAATGAACCGGTACCAATACGCGGCGATGAATGCCGCGATCGAAAGTTTCGCCACCCGCACCACCAGCTTGTAGTCCTCCACCGGCAGCACCTGGATAAGTTCGCCGAACGTGAAGTTTTTCAAAAAGAGGGCGATTGATTCCTTGAAGTCCTCCTCGGTGAGCGTGAGGGTGAACATCCGTTCGCACAGTATCGGGTCGATCTGGTTGAAGAAGTTGATGAATTTGTCCAGCATCGGCGCGGGCGCGTTGGAGAGGAAGTGCATCACCAGTTTGTCGAACACCACCTGAAATTCTTCGGTCACGCGCAACGCAGGAATTTCCTGCAGCGCCTCGGCGTCCAGCCGTCCCTGTTTGATGGTCTCATCCAACCTTTCGGCGTAGGTTTTGTAGTTCTGCAAAATGAAGGTCATCCCCCACCCGCAGGGGGTTGTCCAGCAGCCGGCGTCGCCGATGAACGCCACGCGGTCGGCCGCTTTGTTCTGCGATACCTCGCCGCTGGGATACCAGCCGAATTTTTCCTCTATCACCTTTGCGCCGTGGAATGGCGCGGTGGAATTCTCCTTCCGCAGCATCCGCTCGAAAAGCGGCGCCATGGCTTCCTTGGTCACCTGTTTTTTGCGCAGAAAGAGCAGCAGCGCGAAAACCCTGTTCGGCCCCAGCACTTCGTACTCGAACACCGGGCGGCCATGCGCAAGCGAAGCTTTGGGGTTGGCGTTGGTGTCCTTGAACGTTTGCCACATCATGTAATCGCCGATCTCAAGGCCGCCGGTGAGCGGCATCTCAAGAACGGCGCCGTAAACCGACCACCAGTAGTAGCTGTCATCCTCCATCCGGAGTTGTTTGATCACCGGGCTGTTGTAGCCGGAGGCATCCAGCAGCAGGGGCGCCTTGAATATCCCCTTGGCGGTGGTCACATGCACCTGACCGCCGCTTACATAATGGCTGACGTATGCGGTGTTGTCCATAATGGTGGAACCGTTCTTTTGAATCACGTCCACCCAGTAGGGGAGTATCTTCTTCTCATCGATGTAGGGATAGGCGGGGAACAGTTTCGCGCGCCATTGCGTTTTGGCGCCGGAATAGGTGGCGGCGAGGAAGCGGGTGACGCCGCCGTAGCTGAATTGCTTTGTTTCCGCGTCCAGCACAAACGGGGGGACGAACCAGCTCCGCTTGGTCTGGCCGGCGGTTTCTTTTTCCAGCACCAGCACGCGGTACTTTTTTTTCGCCATCTCCGAGGCGACGCTGAGGCCCGCCGGACCGCCGCCCACGATGATGATATCGAAATCGTTTCCGTTTTTTGCCGCAGCCATCATCATCTCCCGCCGCCGTCGCGCATGAAAATAATCACCACCACGCCACTATACTTCGTGCCGGGAATTGTGGCAAGCGGCACCGGGGGTCCTCAATCTCCGGCTAAAAGGGATCACGAGGCGTGAAGAAACGGCTTCTAACCATCTGCGGTTGACCCCGAAGGGGGCAAGCCTTCTTGGCCCTTGCGGGCAAGGGAGCCCCGGTATGTAATTTCAATCCGGGGCGGGCATCCCCTTTAAGGGGACAACAACAGGTTGTGGCCTATAGGCTATTTCCGCCGCAGATTGAATTACCAATCCTGCGACTCCTTAAACCTGTTGTACCAACACAATGCTCTTCCGTAGCCGGAGATTTTTTTTGGGGGGGGGTTAGTTGTTGCGCCAGGATTTTTGCACGCGGTCCAGCTCGCTTTGGAGGTATTCCGAGGTGATGTTTTTGCTCTTGAGGATTTCGCTCTGGAGCTTTTCCAGGTAGTTGCGCTTTTCCTGCTCGTACAGGCGATCCAGGTCTTCCTTTTTTTTCACCATTTCCATGATGATCTCCTGGCGCTTGATGTCCTGTTCGGCCCGTATTTCGTCCAGCATGGCGGCCACGCGCCGTTCGCGTTCGCGGGTCAATTCCGCCTCCATCCGCGCCACGCGGTTGCTCCGTTGATCCAGCATGTCTTTTTCCACATCCATCCCGCGACGGGCGCTCATCAAGCCCAGTTCCCCTTCTATCTTCTTTTGCCGTTCGGCCACCTTGGTCCTAAGGCGCGCGGTCATCTTGCGGATCATGATCTTGCGCCGCATGTTCAGCTCTTCGCGCAGCGCCAGGGTCAGGCGGGCGCGCTCCTCTTCAACGGCGGCCTTCGCCTTGCGGCGGCGGTCGGCCAGCTCATCTTCGATTTCCACCATCCGCGCCTGCAGCCGCTTTTCCTTTTCGGCCTCGGCCTCGCGTTCGATGCTTTCGCGCATCTCCACCAGGCGGCGGCGGCTTTCGAATTCCAGCCACTCTTCCTTTTTTTTGGCCAGATCGCGGTAGCGTTGATCAATCCGCTCTTCCATGCGGCGGGCCTCTTCGTCCGCGAACCGCGCCGACTCGCGCGCGCGCTCATCGCGCAGCCGGGCGATTTCGTCGTCCAGCTTGAGGAGCCGCGCTTCCTTTTCGCGCTGCATCGCGGCGGTCAATTCCGCGAACTGCCTCTGCCGCTCCGCCTGCAGGTCATTGCCGATACCGGCCAAGCGGTCCCGTTTTTCCCCTTCCATCGTTTCGGTCAGCTCTTCCAGCCGGCGCTGATGCTCTTCCTTGATGAAACGTTTAATCTGCGCCACCGATTCTTCGCGTTTGTGCTCGGCCCAGAGTTTCATCCGGCGCTGTTCATCCTCCTCCGCCTTCCGGCGGTGGGCGGCGATTTCGTCGGCGATTTTTTTCCTGTCGTACTCCACGCGGCTTTCCAGCAGCTCGCGCCTTACCTGCCCTTCCTCTTGCAGTTTCACGTCCAGCTCGCCCAGCAGGCGCATCCTTTCACGCTCCTGCCACTCCCGCAGGGACTCCTCGGCCTTGCTCCGGCGCAACTCCATCTCCCGGTCCCACGCCTCCAGCCGCCGCTTGCGGTCATCTTCCAGCGCGGCCTTCTGCCCGGCTTTCAGGCGCGTCTCTTCGTCGCCGATATCGGCGCGTACGCGGGCGCGCATCTCGGCCATTTCGGCATTGATCTCCTCGGCCAGCGCTTTACGCATGCGCGTTTCCTCGGCGCTTATGCGTTCCCGCATTTCGCCGCGCATGGCGGTCTCCACATCGCGGATGGTATGCCCCATCGCCTCGGTCTTGCGGCGGATTTCCGCCTGCATATCCTGATCCAGCTGGCCGAGCCGCTGCGCGCGGATATGCGTTATCTCGGCGCGCACCTTTTCGATCTCCTGATCGCGGCAGAGGCGCATCTCGGCGGCGATGGCGTCCATAAGACCCTCGCGCTGGCGGAGCAGTTCTTCGTTCAGCTCCTGCACGCGGCGTTGCCGCTCCTCGCGGATGATGCCGATAATCGTCTCTTCCTTTTCCTTGCGCTTCTGGCGGATCGCCTCTTCCATCATGCCGGTGAGGCGCGCCTCTTCCTCGGACACGCGCTGTTCCATGTTGGCGCGCAAATCGTCCGCCACGCGCGCCATTTCGCGGTCCAGGCTGGCGATGCGGGTGGCGCGGTCCTGCGCGATGTCGCGGCCCATATCCACCAGCCGCGCCTGGCGGTCGGCCTCCAGTTGCGCCAGCAATTCCTCCCGGCGGCGTCCGGCGTCCGTCTGCGCCTCCATCATCAGCTTCTGGCGGGTCTGTTCGGCCTCCATCGTCATGCGGCCCTTGATCTGCTCGCGCAGCCGCCCGATCTCCTGCTCCAGGTGGGCCAGCCGTTCCTGCCGTATTTTTTCCAGCAGCGGGGCGAGTTCCTTTTCCTTCTCTTCGCGCAGGCGGGCCATTTCCGCCATCAGCGCCTTTTTCATCATGGCGCGCTCGGCATCGGTCTCCTGCTCCAGGGTGCGGCGGATGCCGGCGCGGCGGCGGTGCTCCTCCACATCCATCTCGCCGGCAAGCAGCATCACGTCGCGGTGGATGTCGGCGGTGAGGTAATCGCGCGTGCGGGCGATCTCCGCCTCGAGGTCTTTTTCCACTTCGCGCCGGACGGCGGAAACTTCGGTATCCACCGCCAGCATTTTATTTTCGCGGTGGCCCTCCACCGCGCGGTCGATCTCTTCGATGCGGGCGCGGCGTTTTTCCTCCAGCTGCTGCCAGATCATTTCGCGGATTTTTTCCACCTCTTCGGCGAGTTCCGTTTCCATCCGGGCCAGTTTCTTCTTTTTTTGCATCAGCAGGCCGCCGTCGATTTCCGTTTCCGCCATCTTGCGGCGCTGGGCGATATCGCGGTCGGCGGCCACCTTGGCGGCGCGGTAGTAGGCCTCGATCTGCGCGTCGATCTCCTTGAGGCGGTACTCCTTCACCTTGTCCATGGCGTCGAGCGCCTCGCGTTCCTTCAATCCCGTTTCGGCGGTCAGGCGGGCGGCGCAATCCGCCTTCATGGTTTCGTAGTCCTTATCGAGCCGTATCTGACGCTCACGCCGCTGCTGTTCCGTCCATCCGTTCAGTTCTTCCAGGCCCCGCTTGCGGCGTTCGGCCAGCTCGGCGTCCAGCCGCTTGGCCGCCTGCGCGCTCCGCTCGGTCTTGAGCCGCTCCATCTCCCGCTCCAGCAGGGCGGCGCGGCGCGCGCGTTCCATCTCCATTTCCCGCTCCAGCGCGGCGAACATCTCGGCCTTTTCGGCGGCGGCATGCGGCGCGGCCCCGGCCACCGGCGCGCCAAACAGGCGCTCCAGCCCCTGGCGCATCCGCTCCTCGCCCAGTTCTTCCACGCCGGCGATATCGAGCGCCACCGGCCCCACCGCGTCCAGTTGCGGA
Source organism: Nitrospinota bacterium (assembly GCA_016217735.1). Lineage (NCBI taxonomy): Bacteria > Pseudomonadati > Nitrospinota > Nitrospinota bacterium. Next base: position 56,911 of record JACRGQ010000059.1, on the reverse strand, counting down.
CTGGCCCCCGGCCGCGCCAGCGACGGCGGCAACACGAACACCGGCAGGTAAAACACCTTGCGGACATCGATCCCCACGCCGTCGAGCGCGGTCTTGAGCCTCCGTCCCGCGGCCTCCATGTGATCCGGCGATGAAACGGAGTTGACGATAACGTTGCAATCGAGCGCGGCGCGCGCCTGTTCCCACGCGGGCAACAGGCGGGGATAGCGCAATTTAAGCATGGCGCCAATGTGGGCAAGCAGCGGAGCGGCCTCAAGGGTTCGCTTTTTGTCTATCTCGCGCACCGCCTCCGCACCGCCCTCCGCCTTTATTACCAACCGTTCAAACCGGCGAATAGCCACTGTCAACAGGGTGTCGCGCAGACCGTCCATTCCCGGTTCGCTGGCGGCGGCGATAATGGCGCGGCCGTCGGCCCCGAGAAAATAATCGGCCGCACGCCTATTGGCTATCCGGCCGATGTCGACCACCACATAATCCGCCCCCGACCGGCGCAGCCGTTGTATCAGGTTGCCGCGGGCCGGAATCCGGTTGCGCCCGCCGCGGGGGCTTCCCGCCGCGCGGAGAAACGAAAGTCCCTTCACCGGCGTTTCCGCGGCGAGGTCGGCTATGCTTTTGGTCTTGGCGTAGAAATCGATCAGGGATGTTTCGGGAGCGGTGACGCCGAAAATGCGGCAGGCGGCGCTGGAGCCTTCATTAATATCCAGCAACAGCACCTTTTTCCCGGCGCGCGCCAGAGCCGCCGCGGCGAACGCGGCAACCAATGATTTGCCGCAACCGCCGCCGGTGCCGGTAACCGCGAAGATGCGGGTGGCAACGGCCGAACCGCTCACCTGTTCCTTCAACGTATACTCCTCCTCAACGGGCTTCATTATATCCCATCCGTTAGCCGCTCCCCAAGGAAGCGCCAAAAAACGGACGGGTATCTGCCGCTCAATATTAAGGATGCAAACACCATGCCCTCACCGAATCCGTGTCCGGCGACCCCTGACAAAACAGCAACGCATTGCAATACATGCCGTTATGCGCCATATTTCGCGCCTTTGCTTTTGTCATATCCACCCACCCGGCCCCAACGCCGTAAATAATTTGGCGTACGCGGCAAAACTTGCAATAATCGTGTTTTCCACAATGCCGCAAATATCAGAAACAGCAACGGAATTCAGGCTTTTTTGACCGGACGGGAATATGTGATGGTGAGATATGTTTTTAAGGGCCTCGTCGGTTTTTTGGCCTTTATCGGGTTTATCGTCGTGGGCATCGCGGGCTGGGTATCCACGTTCTTCATTTGGCCGGACATCTCGCACCTGAAGACCGGCATCCCAAAAAAAACGGCCTTCATGGAATTCCGCGAGCGGCAGTGGGCGGAAGGAAACAAAAAGGTGAAGCTGCGCTACACATGGACGCCGCTGGCCGAAATCAGCCCGTTCGTTCAGGACGCGGTGCTGATCTCCGAAGACGATAAATTCTGGCAGCATTACGGCTTCGACCTGGCGGGGATACAGGACGCGCTGGAAAAAAACATGCGCTCCGGCACGATGAAAGCGGGAGGAAGCACCATCACCCAGCAGCTGGCGAAAAATATTTTCCTCTCGCCGGAAAAGACCGCCATGCGCAAACTAAAGGAGGCGTTCTTAACCCTCCGGCTTGAACGCGAGCTGGGCAAAAAGCGGATATTGGAGCTTTACCTGAACGTGGCGGAGTGGGGAACCGGCATTTTCGGCATTGAAGAAGCGGCGCGGCGCCATTACGGCAAACATGCCAGCCAACTGACGCCGGATGAAGCGTGCCGGCTGGCCGCCGTCCTGCCGAACCCGATCCGCTTCTCCCCCACCGGCGATTCGCGCTATGTGGAGACCCGCGCCAACGCCATCCTCGGCGTGATGCAGAAACGGGACAAGGGGCTTTCCATTTGGGAAGACCTGCGGAAGGACACATTGCTGGACGGCCAAACGGAAAATCAGGATATTCCCCTCGTCCCCGCCCTTCCGCCCGGGCCGGACGAAGAAAACGCCCCGGCGCCATGAAACGGCACATCGCCGCGGCAATCGCGGGTCAAGACGCCGCGAATGAGCCGCGAATATTGTGATGGCGGGGGAATGATGCACACGGGGCGGAAACCCCGTGGGAGTTTCCGCCCCGCGCGCGGGACGCAATTACATCAGCGCCATGAACAGGATCGGAAGCATGAAGAGGGCCGCGAACGCCGCCAGCCAGAAATACGAAACAACGTTGCCCTTGGTTTCACAGTGCGTGCCATAGCAGATCAGGTCTTTTTCATAAGTAAGGTGTCGCATAAACCATCACCTCTCTTCTTCGACTTGGTTTTATTCTACCACGATTCCGGGAATAGTGTACCAAATTGGTCAACTATGCCCGGCTGGTTATTTTATCCGTTATTTCAGCCGTTCTTTTGGCCCATGCCTGATGGGTGCGAGAGGTATAATATAGACAAGAGAGGGTGCCGGACAGACTGTCCGCCCCCAAGCGGCCTGTATGGAATAGCGGAAAGGCGGGTGATTCGATTGATGAATGTTTGGGACGCAATTAAAACAGCCTCGAAGGGTTCCCTGGCCGTGGCGCGCGAAGCGATGGGCGACGCCATGACCTCCCCGTTCATGATGAAACAGATGGGGATGATGGGAATGAAGGCCATGCGGATGCTCCCCACGATGAAGCCGGCCATGCCCGGCATGATGATGGGGCACCACTCCATGATGATGATGGCCTCCAAACCCTCCCGCAAACACACGCCGATGCATCGGCTGGAGAGGGGACGCCACGGAACGCGGGGCTGGAACAAATAGTATGCGGTAAGCGGAGCCGCGCGGTCCAACGCCGCGCCTCTCCGCCGGGGCGGGTAAAATAACGCGCACCCGGTTGCCTTCCCGCGTACTTTTTTTGCGCCCCCTTTTCACCCCCGCCCACGCGGGAAATACGGTACAATCGCCGCTTATCCGGCCCAAAAAATATGAATAAAGAAAACGTGCTTGTCGCCATGAGCGGCGGGGTGGACAGCTCCGCCGCGGCGGCCCTGCTGCTGGAGCGGGGTTATGGGGTCATCGGCATCACCATGCGCCTGTGGGACGCGCCCGCCGAAACGGAGAAGCGAACCTGCTGCTCGCTGGACGATGTGAACGACGCCCGCCGCGTGGCCGACCAGCTCGGCATCCCCCATTACACGCTCAACATGAAAGAGGAATTCAAAAAGAGCGTCGTCGATTATTTCGTGGACGAATACATATCGGGCCGGACGCCGAACCCCTGCATCGCCTGCAACCGGGTGCTGAAGTTCGGCCTGCTCCTCAAAAAGGCGCGGCAGCTCGGCTGCGCCAAACTGGCGACCGGCCACTACGCCCGCATCGTGGAACTGGACGGGCGCAAGCGCCTCGCGCGCGGGCGCGACCCCGAAAAAGATCAAAGCTACTTTCTGTTCGACGTCCCGCCGGAAACGCTGGGGGAAATTCTCTTCCCGGTGGGGGAACTGACCAAGGAGGAAACACGCGCGGTGGCGGCACGGCACGGCCTCAAGACGGCGGAAAAGCCGGACAGCCAGGAGATATGCTTCGTGCCGGACGACGACTATCAGAAATTCATCGCCGGGCTGGAACTCAACATCCCCCCCGGCGACTTCGTGGACAAAAAAGGAAAAAAACTCGGCGCGCACAAGGGGATACCCTTTTACACCGTGGGGCAGCGCCGCGGACTGGGCGTGGCGGCGGGCGGGCGGCTGTATGTCACCGATATCGACGCGGAACAAAACGTCATCCGCCTCGGCGCGGAAGAGGAGCTTCTCGCCGGCTCGGTGGAAATCAAGAACCTCACGCTTCACGAAGAGCCGCGCGGCGGCGCGGTGGCGGTGCAGTTGCGCCACCGGCGCGCGCCGGTCAACGGCGTCATCCGGTTCACGGCGGACGGCGCGGAGGTGCGCTTTGACAAGCCGGAACGGGCGGTCGCGCCGGGACAGGCGGCGGTTTTTTACCGCGGCGACATCGTGACGGGCGGCGGATGGATAGAACGTTTTTTCACGGCGGACAACGGAGCATAAATGAAATTTGATATCGGCAAGGCCGCGGAGGCCGCCATGCGGCTGGCGCGCGCGGCGGGGGACATTCAGCGCGCGAAGTACGAAACGAACGTGAAGGTGGAACTCAAAGGCACCATCAATCTGGTGACCGAGGTGGATGTGGAATGCGAGCGGCTCATCACCGCCGCGCTCCGGGACGAGTTCCCGGAACACAACGTGGTGGCCGAGGAAGGAACCGACACCAACACCGGCAGCGGCTACACCTGGTACATCGATCCGCTGGACGGCACCACCAACTACGCCCACGGCGTGCCGGTCTTCGGCCCCTCCATCGGCCTGGTGAAAGACGGCGAGCCGCTGGCGGGGGCGGTGTACGACCCGATGCGCGACGAGATGTTCAGCGCCGTCAAAGGGGAAGGGGCGTACCTCAACGGCAAGCGGATGAAGGTATCGGACACCGCGCGGCTGGAAGGCGCGGTGCTGGCCACCGGCTTCCCCTACGAAATACGGACGCTGAAAAGCAACAACATGGGAAATTTCAACCGCGTGGCGCCCGAATGCCGGGCGATACGGCGCTGCGGCGCCGCCGCCATCGACCTGGCCTGGACCGCGCGGGGCCGCTTTGACGGCTTTTGGGAACAGTACCTTTATGCATGGGACATGGCGGCCGGCGCGCTGATGGTAACCGAGGCGGGGGGAACAGTCACCGACATGAAAGGGGAAAAACTCGACCTGCTGGGAAAACATATCTGCGCCGCGACGCCGGGCATCCACGCCAACCTGCTGAAACTGTTGGAGTGTTGAACCGGTGTTATTTTGGCTGTTGACGGAAAGCCGTCCCTTAAGGGTACAATTGTGTCTTCCTTAAATAAAGGAGTGGGGTAACAGTGGGCATTGTCAGAGTGGGCGTTACGGGCATCGCGGGCCGTATGGGGAAAGAGATCGCCAACTGCGTTCTTGAAAACCCCGCTCTGCGTCTGGCCGGGGGGACGGAACGCCCCGGGCACCCGCAAATCGGGGTGGATGCGTTCATCCCGCTGGGGCGTGGCGCGGGCGGGCCAAAGATCGCCGCCCACCTCAAAGAGATCATCAACGATGTCGATGTGATCATCGACTTCTCAACCCCCGAAGCGACCATGGAACACTTCGCCGTCTGCCGCGCGGCGGGCAAAGGGATCGTCATCGGCACCACCGGCTTTTCCGCCGAACAGGTGAAGGAGATGGACTCGCACCGCGCCGCCATCCGCTGTGTGCGCGCGCCGAACATGAGCATCGGCGTGAACGTGCTGTTCAAGGTGCTGGCGGATACCGCCCGCATCCTGGGAAAAACCTACGACATCGAGATCATGGAAATACACCACAACCTGAAAAAAGATTCCCCCTCCGGCACGGCGATGCGCCTGGCCGAGATATGCGCCCGCGAGACCGGGCGCGGCCTCGACAAAGTGGGGGTGTACGGACGCCACGGCATCACCGGGGAACGGACAAAGGACGAGATCGCCGTGATGGCGCTGCGGATGGGGGACGTGGTGGGGGAACACACCGTATACTTCGCCGGGCAGGGGGAACGGGTGGAGCTTACCCATAAGGCGACGAGCCGCCGCAATTTCGCCGCCGGGGCGGTTCGCGCCGCCGAATGGCTGGCGGGACAAAAAAACGGCCTGTATGACATGCAGGACGTGTTGGGCCTGAAATAGGAAATGTTCGGATGGATAGTGGCCGGATTTATCTTTGTGATAATGGTCTGGCTGCTGGGGCACACCTGCTATTTGATGATGCAAATGAAAAAAAGCGCCGCCGGTGAAAACAGGGAAGATGGGGAAAAGGGAGAAATAGACGATGAGCATCGGTGACTACATAAAACCCGAATACGTGCTGCTCAACATGAAGGCGCGGAACAGGCATGACGTGTTTGTGGAACTGGCCGGTTGCCTGGAAACCACGGGCCTGCTCGACAAGGCGAACGCCGAGGTGCTCGTCCGCAAGCTTGAAGAACGCGAGAAACTGAGCACCACCGGGGTTGGCGAATCCATCGCCATCCCGCACGCCTCCCTCGAAGGGTTCAGCGAAACGGTCATCCTCATCGGCGTCCTCCCCAAGGGGGTCGATTTCGCGTCGGTGGACGGCCAGCCGGTTAAAGTGGTTTTCATGATTATCGGCTCGCAGGCGGTGCCGCGCCTCCATATCCAGATACTCGCGCGGATCGTCCGCCTCTGCCGCAACAAGGACCTTATCAAGAAGGTGCAAATAGCCTCCACCCCGCAGGAAGCGCTGGAAGCCGTCCGCCAGGTGGATAACTGAGTGGAGCTTCTGGTTTGTGTCATCAACAAGCCGGAACTCCTTGAAGACGTTCTCGCGGGCTTTATCGAGGCCGGCATTGTTGGCTGCACCGTCATCGACAGCAAGGGAATGGGAACGATCATCGCCAACGAGGTGCCGATTTTTTCGGGTTTCAAAAATCTTTTCAGCGGCGTGCGGGAATCGAATTACACGGTTTTTACGGTAATACAGGATAAGGAAACGCTTGGGAACGCCATTAAAGTCGTCAAGGAAATCTATGCCGGAGCGGAAGAACCCGACGCCGGCATTTTCTTTACCGTCCCGGTCACGAACGCGTACGGCATCAAGCCGCAGTAGCCGGCCGGCGCGGGGGGCGGCATGAGCGCCATCCTCGGCCTTGTCATCCTGGCGGCGATAGCCTATGCCGGTTCGCTGCATATTTTTTCCAAGGAAAAGCTGCCTCCCCTCCTGCGGTACCTCTTTTATACCGGCTGGGAGTTCATGCTCATCGGCATCATAATCGGCCCCTTCGCGCTCGATTTCTTTCCCGAATTCCTTTTGCGCGAGCTGGAGCCGGTGATTCATCTGGGGCTGGGCTGGGTGGGATTGCTGATCGGCGCGCAGATGCGGTTGACCGATTTGGCCCGCGTGGAACGCTGGCAGCTGCGGCTCACCCTTTATCAGGCGCTTATTTCCGGCCTTCTGGTGATGCTGGCCGTCTATCTGCCGCTCCATTATTTGTACAAGCGGGGCATCGCCGACGCCGTGATCGCCGCGGCGGTTCTGGCCGCCTCGGCGGCGGTCTCATCCCCCACCGTGCTGGCGCTGCTGGGAAAAGAGCGGCGCTTCAACGCCACGGCCCGCCAACTGCTCAACGTCGTATCGAGCCTCGACGCGATGGTGGCCGTCGTGCTGCTGGCGCTTTCCCTGACCGTGCTCCGCCACGGCATCGCCTCCTTTACGCTCGGCCTTAAGTATTTGGCGCAGGCCGCCGGCACGGGCCTGTTGCTCGGCTTTTTCTTCCGGCACTTGCCGCGCGAAAAACTGAAGGAAAAGGAACAGATGGTGCTGATGGTCGGCTTTGTCTTTTTCAGCGCGGGGGTCGGCGGGGTGCTTTCGGTATCGCCGCTGGTCATCAGCTTTATCGCCGGCGCGTTCCTGGCCAATACGCTGCGCCCGGAGGATCCCCTCTACCGCGCGGCATCCAACACGGAGCGCCCTTTTTACATCATCATGCTCCTGCTGGCGGGCCTCATGTTCGTCCCCTCCCCCCTGGCCTTTCCCATTGCGCTGCTGGTGGCGCTGGTGCGGCTTTTGGCAAAACAGCATTCGCTCCGCTGGCTGCTGGGCCGCCGCGCCGCGCCGTTCCCCTTCCCGAAAAGCGGGGGGCTGGCGCTGGCCTCGCAAGGGGCGATGGCGCTCGTCATCGGATTTGCCTATCTCTCGGTCGAAAACGGCGGCATGGGCCGCGACGTTTTTTCCATAATCGTCCTGTGCGTCATGCTTAACGAGATGGCCGCCCCCTTCCTGATAGGCCGGGTGCTGGCGGAGGAGCGATGATCAAACGGCAGATTCTGGCGCTGACGATCATCTTCCTCATCATGGGGAACCTCTCCTTCTTCCTCGGCGGCAAGAGCTACACCGGCGCCTCCGCGGTCACCATCATCCTCGGCTTCATCATGCTGGGGGCTTTTTTCGTATCCAAACTGGCCGAGCGGGCGGCGCTGCCGCTGCTCACCGGCTATATCATTTTCGGCGTTCTGGCCGGCCCCGCCGCGCTCAACATCATCGAGCAGCCCCGCATCGCCGAATTTTCCCTCATCAACACCCTCGCCTTCGCCTACATAGCCCTGTCGGTCGGCGCCGAGATCGAATGGAATTTCCTTAAACGGCAGGGGGTGAAGATACTGGGGATCGGCATCCTGAACGTTTCCATCGTTTTCACCGGCATCCTCATGGTGTTTTACCCGCTCATCCATTACGGCTTTCCCGGCTTCCCGTCCGTGCCGGAGGGGTTTGCCGCGGCGGCCGCGCTTGTCATGGCGGCCATCGGAGCCACCACCTCGCCCGCCGCCACCGGAGCCATCGTGAACGAAACCCGCGCCAAGGGGGAACTGACCGAAAACACGCTCGGCATCGTCGTCACCAAAGACATCCTCGTGATAACCCTGTTCACGGTGGTCATGGCGTGGATCCGCGGCGGCGGCGGAAAACCCCTGTCGGCGGATGAGCTGCTCTGGACCATGGCGGCGGAAACGGGCCTCTCGCTGCTGGCGGGGGCGCTGCTGGGGGCGTTCGTGGCGCTCTATATCAAAACGATGGGAAGCCTGATGCTCCCGTTCACCTTCGGCGTGGCGGTCATCTCCGGCGCGCTCAGCACGATGATGCACCTCAACGTGCTGCTGCTCTGCGTCACCACCGGCTTCGTGGTGCGCAACTTCAGCGCCGAAGGGCACAAATTCGTCCGCGCCATAGAAAAAGGGGCGTTGCCGATCTTCATCATTTTCTTCTCCCTCGCGGGCGCGGCGCTCGATACCGGCGCGCTGCGGCGGATGTGGGCCGTGGCGCTCATCTATTTCGCGGTGCGCGTGGCGCTGATGTACGTGGCGACCACCTTCGCCACCCGGCTGCTCGGCGCCTCCCCCCTGCTGCGGCGGATGCTCTGGAAAGGCTTTGTTTCACAGGCGGGGGTCTCGCTGGGTCTGGCGCTTATCGTCCGTGAACAAATCCCCGTCTGGGGGGGCGCGCTGGCCACCCTCATCATCGCCGAAATAACCATCTGCGAAATTATCGGCCCCATCATATTCAAGGGGGCGCTGATTGAAGCCGGAGAGGCGCTTAAACAGGAGGAATCGACCATGCGGCGCGCGGCGCCCCCCGCGGAGCTTTAGAATTCCGCATGAAAAAAGCGGGGCGGCCTCAGGTTATCGGCTTCCCCGTCCGATAACGGACGGGAAAAGCCGTGAAACGCGGCGGCAAGGGGACTGCCTGAAGGAGATGGGCCGATAGTTTGGGTGTCGCGGAAGTACTTGCTTTTTCAAACAATCAAATCATAATAGAATGACATACAGGCGATTTACCGGTACACACGGATGGAGGCCAAAGGGGATTGCCCCCGCCGTGTCCGGTTAAAAACATCAGCGAAGAATACCGCAAACGCGGCCGCGGGGTTGACGTTATCATCAAGCAACCCGCTGAAAAACCGTTTTAGGAGGTGCTCATATGGCGATGGAAGAGGGGCTTGAAGCTGGCGGCGAAGGTCTGCCGCAACCAAAAAAGGCCAAGAGCAAGCTTGCCCTCATCCTCGTCATTGCCGTATTGATGGTCGGGCTGATCGGCGTGGGCGGCTATCTGGCCGTTTCCATGCTGGGCGGCAAGAAAGCCGCCAAGGGAGGCGCCGAACAAGGCGCTCCGGCGGCCGAAGGGGAGCACGGCGGCGGCGGTGGCGAAGCAAAAGGCGGCGAACATGGCGGCGGCGGCGAATCGGGCGGCGAAGGAAAAATGGGCCTGTTTGTCTCGCTTGATCCCTTCATCGTGAATCTCGCCTCGGACGCCGGCAAACGCTACCTGAAGGTGACCATGCAGCTCGAGCTGGCCCGGCCTGAAATGACCAACGAAGTGAACAACCGGATGCCGCAGATAAAAGACGCGATCATCACCGTGCTCTCCTCCAAGCCGGCCGAAGAGCTGCTGACCATAGAAGGGAAATTCCGCCTGAAAGAGCAGGTGCTCACGCGGGTGAACAACCTCCTCACGTCGGGGGTGGTGAAAAACGTCTTTTTCGTGGAATTTGTCATACAATAACCGCGGCGGCTCCGCCGCCGGCAAAAAGAGGTAACGCGCACCGGCATGAGCCAGATACTTTCGCAGGAAGAAGTCGACGCGCTGTTACGCGGCGTGAGCGACGGGGAAATCGAAACCGAGGCGGAAGACCTCGGCGACGACGGCGGCGTCGTCGCGTACGACCTGACCAGCCAGGAACGGATCATACGCGGCAGAATGCCGACGCTGGACATCATCAACCAGCGGTTCTCGCGCCTGTTCCGCAACTCGCTTTCCTCGGCGCTGCGCAAGGTGCTGGACGTGAGCGCCGTTTCCACCGACACGGTGAAGTTCGGCGAATTCATCAAATCGCTTCCGGTGCCCGCATCGCTGCACATTTTCCGGATGACGCCGCTGCGCGGCTTCGCGCTGCTGGTGGCGGAATCAAAGATGGTCTTCGCGCTGGTGGACAGCTTCTTCGGCGGCAGCGGCGAAGCCAAGATGAAGATCGAAGGGCGCGATTTCACCACCATCGAGCAGCGGATCATCAAGAACGTCATCATCATGGCGCTGGCCGACCTGCAAAAGGCCTGGGCGCCGGTGCATCCGGTTGACATGGTCTTCGTCCGGTCCGAGGTGAACCCGCAGTTCGCCGCCATCGTCCCCCCGACCGACGTGGTGGTGGTCATCCTGTACGAAGTCGAAATGGATCAGTTCAGCGGAACCCTGACCGTGTGCCTCCCGTATTCGACCATCGAACCGATCATCGGCAAGCTGAAGGCCGGCTTCCAGAGCGACCAGCTGGAAGTGGACCTCGCCTGGGTGCGCCGCCTGCGCGAGCGCCTGGCGATGGCCGAGGTGGAGTGCCGGGTAAAGCTGGGCGAGGCGACCGTCACCTCCCGCGACTTCATCAACATCAAGGCGGGGGATGTGCTCACCCTGGGAACCGACGTGTCCGACGAGCTGATGGTCTCGGTGGGAGGGGTGCCGAAATACATGGGGGTTCCCGGCGTGGTGCGCGGCAACAAGGCGATAAAAATCACGCGGGTGTTGCAGCGGAAAACCTGATATACAATAGCGAAACAAAGGGCGATGATTTGAGCAACGAAGAAGACCTCTGGGCGGCGGCGGCCGAAGACCTCGAAGAGCAGCGGAAAATGCTGCGCGACGAGGCGCAGAAACCGAAGGAGGAATCCGCGGTGGCGGCTCCCGTGGCGGCCGCGCCGGCCGGCCGGCCCGCGGCAACGGGGCCGGAAGACAAGAAGCTCGACATGATACTCGACATCCCGTTAAGCCTGTCGGTGGAAATGGGGCGCTCAAAAATGCTTATCAACGATCTGCTTCAACTGGGGCAGGGTTCTGTTATAGAATTAACGAAGCTCGTGGGCGAGCCGCTGGACGTATTCGTCAACGAAAAGCTGATCGCCAGGGGGGAAGTCGTCGTCGTCAACAACGAAAAATTCGGCGTCCGGCTTACCGAGGTTATAAGCCCCTCCGACCGCATACAATCGATGGGCTCGTAAGAGCCCTTCCCATACCGCGGGGCGCGGCGCCCCGCACTTTGTAACGCGCGCGACGGTAATGCGCGCAGGCTGAAAACATTTTTATAAAAAGGTTCTATTCACGTGGAAAATTCCGTATCGGGCATACTTGAAATAGTGCAAAAAGGCTACGGCTTCCTCCGCTCCATCGACAACGGATTCCGTATCTCGCCGCAGGATCCCTATATTTCCCCCAAGCTGGTGCAGCAGTTGCGCCTGAAAACCGGCATGCACATCACCGGCACCGGCAAGGCGCTTAAAAACCAGCCGAACATATCCATCGAGCAGGTGCAACTGATCGACGGGCGGGACCCGCGGGACGCGGCGGGACGCATCCCCTTCGCGCGGCTCACCGCCATCGACCCGCTTGAACAGTTCCGGCTGGAGACCGGCCAGCAGCCGCTGGACACCCGCATCGTCGACATGTTCATCCCGGTCGGCAAAGGACAGCGCATGCTGATCGTGGCGCCCCCCAAAAGCGGCAAGACCACGATAATCGAAGACATCGCCAAAGGGATCAAGACGAATCATCCGGACGCGCACCTGATCATCTTCCTCATCGACGAACGCCCCGAGGAAAGCACCCATTTCCGCCGGTCCGTCGGCGGCGAAGTGATCGCCACCGATTTCGACCAGCCCCAAAAAGAGCACATCCGCGCCGCATACATGGTCTTCGAGCGGGTGAAAAGCCTGGTCGAAGCGGGACGCGACGTGGTGCTGATGATCGATTCGCTCACCCGCATGGGGCGCGCCTTCAACCGCGATTTCGACAGCCGCGGCAAAACGATGTCCGGCGGCCTTTCCGCGGGCGCGCTGGAGTTTCCGCGGAAGTTCTACGGCTCCGCGCGCAACATCGAGCACGGCGGCAGCCTCACCATCATCGCCAGCATCCTCGTGGACACCGGCAGCCGGATGGACGAGCTGATCTTCCAGGAATTCAAGGGAACCGGCAACAGCGAAATCGTGCTGGACCGCAATCTCGCCGACCAGCGGGTATTCCCCGCCATCGACTTCCAGAAATCCGGCACCCGCAAAGAGGAAAAGCTGCTGTCGGTGGAAGTGCTGCGCAAATCGGCCATGCTGCGCCGCGCCCTGCTGGACGACCGGCGCGGCGAAAAATACCGGATGTTCCTCGAAAAATTCGGCCAGGCCAAGAGCAATCTGGAGTTCCTCAAGACCATACCCGATCCCCCGGCGGGGCGCTGAACCGGCAATCCCCCGCATCTGTCATCCCCGTGCAGACGGGGATCCAGACATATTATCCACGCTTTCTCTTATTTTCCCCTTGATGCATAGCGTCAGGCAGGATCGGCCCTTTGGGCCGATGAGGGAAGCTTTGAAAATATGTCTGGATCCCGGGTCGGGGTCCGGGATGACAAAGATGCCTAAGCCGGCGTCACGCAGCCGATGTGGAGATGGCAGGCGCAGAGGTGGCCGGCGGCCACCTCCAGCAGTTGCGGCGTTTCCTTGTCGCACGGCTCGAATCTCTTGACGCAGCGCGGGTGGAAGGGGCATCCGGGCGGCATGGCGTGCAGCGGCGGCACAATCCCTTTTATCTCGCGCAGCCGCACCGGCTTGTCCCCTTCGTCCTGAATGGCCGGAATCGATTCCATCAGGCCGATCGTGTAGGGATGTTTCGGGTCGCTGAAAATCTGCGCCACCGAGCAGGTCTCGACGATTTTTCCGGCGTACATCACGGCGATCCGCTGCGCGTGCTGCGCCACCACCCCCAGGTCATGCGTGATAAGGATGATGGACGCGCCGAACTTCCGCTTCAGCTCGTCCATCAGGTCGAGTATCTGCGCCTGGATGGTGACGTCCAGCGCGGTGGTCGGCTCGTCGGCTATCAAAATGGCCGGCTTGCAGCCGAGCGCCATCGCTATCATGGCGCGCTGCCGCATCCCGCCGCTTAACTGATGCGGATAGTCATCCACCCGCTTTTCAGGGTCGGGAATACCCACCTGCCGCAGCATGCCGATTGCCTTGGCGCGCGCTTCCGCCTTCGACGCATTTTGGTGGATGCGGAAAACCTCGCCAATCTGATCGCCGATGGTGAAAACGGGATTGAGCGCCGTCATCGGCTCCTGAAAGACCATCGCTATGCGGTTGCCCCGTATGGCGCGCAGATCCTTTTCGGGAAGCGTGAGAAGGTCCGCCCCATCGAACATGATCGCGCCGGATGAGATTTCGCCGGGCGGACTTTGGATAAGCCGGAGGATGGCAAGCGCCGTCACCGTCTTGCCGCAGCCGCTCTCACCCACGATGCCAAGCGTTTCGTTGGGATAGAGGTCGAACGATACGTTATCGACCGCTTTGCCCAAGCCTTCCCCGGTGCGGAACCTGATGGTGAGATTTTGAACCGACAGCAGCGGTTGTTGCGGCATTACATAAGCTCCTTCACATGGCGGGCCACCGTGGCCCCCAGCGTGTTCAGATTATAGCCCCCTTCGAGGAGCGATACGATACGCCCGCCGCATAATTCGTCCGCCGCCCGCACCAGCATCTTCGTCATGGCGGCATAGCCGTCGTCGGTGACTTTCATCCCGCCGAGCGGGTCGGTCTCGTGCGCATCGAAGCCGGCGGAAATGAGAATGAGGCCGGGGTGGAACTTTTGTATCTGCGGGATAAGGGAGTGCTCGAAAAGCGCGAGGTAGCTGCCGTCGCCCGTGTGGGCGGGCAGCGGATAGTTCACGGTGAAACCGCTCCCCTTTTCCTTGCCGATTTCGTGGTCGTGGCCGCCGCCGGGATATATCCCCTGCCGGTGGATGGAAATGAAGAGGACGGACGGGTCATTTTCAAACGAGTGCTGGGTGCCGTTGCCGTGGTGGACGTCCCAATCGACGATGGCAATTTTCCGCGCGCCGAGCGACTGCGCGTGGCGCGCCGCGATGGCGACGTTGTTGAAAAGACAGAATCCCATGCCGGCCGCGCGCTCGGCATGGTGTCCCGGCGGGCGGACGGCGCAGAATGCATGCTTCGTTTTGCCGGCCAGAACCGCCTCCACCGCGTTGCAGACGGCCCCCGCGGCGCGGATGGCGGCGGCGTAACTCTTGGGGCAGATGGGGGTATCGATGTCGAGCGCATCGGCCCCAAGCTCGCAGGCTTTTTTCACGTCCTGTATGTACTCGCGGTCGTGTATGGCGGCCACCTGATCGATGGTGGCGTCCGCCGGTTCAATCCATTGTTCGAGCGGAATCAGCTTTTGTATCTCACGATTGATGACGCGGAGGCGCTCCGGATTTTCCGGGTGATCCCCCGTATCGTGCTCAAGAAACAGCGGCGAAAAGTAGTACCAAACCCCCATGCTGGAATTATAGGTATGCGCCGCCCCCTTTGCCAGCCTTTTGGTTTGAACGGCCCGCCGATGCCGGTTTACCCTTCAAAAACCAAAAGCCCGTTTTTTTGTTCTCGACCGCACTGCCGTCATAAACTAGAATGGGTGCTTAACGTAACACCTTGGGGGGATGGGAAACATCGCATGAAAGTGTTTATCGTCAGCGAAAAGTCCTACGAGATAAAGCAGGTAAAGGACTTTTTGGAGCGTCTCCCCTACAGCCAGTATTTAAAAGAAGAGCCGCTCGCCTTCTACAGCGAAGATAACCCCCAGCAGGCGCTCACCCGGCTGGCCGAAGACGCCCAAAAGGGGGTGTTCTACGATATCGCGGTCGTCGCCGCCAAGATGAAGATACTCACCGGACTCCGCTTCGCCCGCTCGGTGACCACGCGGGAGAACATGCCGTCGCTGCCGGTGGCGCTCATCGTGGACAACATCAACAAGGAATTCCTGAAAGAGGCGTTCGCCCACGGCGTATCCGGCTTCATCGAAGTGCCGTTCACCGCCGAGGGGATGCAGGATTCGATGACCATGCTGGCGCTGACCATCGCCGCGCGCGAGAAAAAGAAGCTGGGGCAGGAGTTGGAAAAACTTAAGGCGAAGGATACCCCTCCCGAAATCATCGCCGGAATTTACCAAAAATCGGCCGGCGCGGCGCGGCGGGCCATACTGGCGGCTCCGTGGTCCAAGGAGGCTTGGCTGGAGGTGGCGGATGTCCATATGGAGGCCGGGAGGCACCACGAGGCGATCCCGCTCATCAAGAGTTCGCTCAAGATCAACTTTGATTATCCCGAGGCGCACCGCGCGCTGCTCACCTGTTACAAAAAGACGGGGCAGTGCCTGGAGGAGCTTGCCGCGCTGAGGAGGATGGTTGCCGCCAATCCGAAATCCCCCGAGCTGCTGATCCGCACCGGCGAGGAGCTGTTGCGGGAGTCGAATTACCGCGAGGCGGCGCTCTTTTTCAAAAAAGCGATCATGAACATAAAGCCGAACGACCCGAAGCGGCTGCGCGCGCGGGTACACGTCGGCTACGGCAAGACCCTGGCGCAAGAGGGGGATGCGGTTCCCGATCCGCAAAAACACCGCGAGGCGTCGGAAGAATTTAAAAAGGCCATCGTCGCCGATCCGGCGATGGTGAGCGCTTACATGAACCTCATCGGCGTGTACAAAAAGCTGGGGATGCCCGCCGAGGCCCGCGCCCTGCTGGAGAAGGCGGCGAAGATAACGCCGGACAGCGCCGATGGGTGGCTGGAACTTTTTGCGTGGTACTTGCGGGAAGGGGAGATGCAAAAGGCGAAGTTCTCGCTGGAACGGGCCATGCAGTTGGACCCCGAAAACCAGATCACGCTCATCGCCGCCGGCGAAGTTTACCTGCGGGAACAACTCCACGGCGAGGCGGCGGCGCTGTTTGAAAAGGCGTTGGCGGTGAACCCCTCGGACACCCGCATCTACAATTACCTCGGCATCACCTACCGCCGGATGGAAATGAACGAGCAGGCGGTGAACTGCTTCACCAAGGCGATATGCATCGACAAGGACGACTGCAACCTGTACTTCAACCTCGGCCGGGCGTATCAGCAAAAGCCCGATGCGGCGAAAGCGCGGCAGGCGTATGAAGCGGCGCTGCGCATCAACGCCGAATTTGCCGAAGCGAAGATGGCGCTGCAATCGCTGATAAACGGCGGCGCGGCCCCCGCCCCCAAAGCGGCCACCGCGTAATTTTTCCCCCTCTTGTCGTCCCCGCGCACGCGGGGAACCAGATATATTTTCAAAACTCTCTTTTTCCGGTAACGTGGGCTGATGAAAAAAGCTTTGAAAATATGACCGGGTGCCGCACCCTTGAAGGGTACTTCCGCGGCGGTTTGTATGCGGCTGGCTCCGCAGGCTCCGCCGCCGCATGTTTATTCCGCCGCTCCTTCGTCAAGCCCGGCACGACAAAGCGGATTACCGCTTTTCCAGATAGGCGAGCGGGTCGTACGGGATGCGGTTGACGCGGACTTCAAAGTGGCAGTGCGCCGTGGTGGCGCGGCCGGTGCTGCCGACGGTGGCGACCTTCATTCCCCGCTTCACCGCCGCCCCCCGCTCCACCAGATTTTCCTTGGTGTGGGCGTACACGGTCACCACGGTTTCCGTATGGCGGATTACCACGATGTTGCCGTAGCCGGAGGGACCCCAGCCGCTGAAGATCACCGTGCCGTCCGCCGCGGCCTCGATATCGGCGCCCGCGGGGGCGCCGATATCGAGGCCGTCGTGTTTGCCGCCGCCGCGGATGCCGAAGTTGGAGAGGACGGTTCCTTTCACCGGCCACGTCAACGCAACGCCGATGCGCGGCGCTTTGCCGCCCGCCTGCGGGCGCACCTTCTTGCGCTCCGGCTCTTTCCCCTTTTTTTCGGCTTTATCGGGAGACGGTTCGCTTTTGCCGCCCAGTTCTTCGCCGCCGCGCGGGGGCGGGATGGTCAGCCGCTGTCCTTCGCTCACGGTATCGAGTTCGAGGTTGTTCGCCTTTTTGAGATCGTCCGCGCCGACATCGAATTTCTTCGCAACGTCGGCCAACGACTCGCCGTGCTGCACCACATAAATATCCTGCTTGCCCCGGCCGGATGGATAGCGCTGGATATCCTCCTTGTGCGCCGTCGAGGCGCAGGCGGCCAGCAGAACGGCCGCCGCGGCGGCCATTACCCACCGGCGCAACCGCGGCCTTCGGTGGAAAAACGGTTTCCGCCGGCTATCGCGGCGCCATTACGTTTCGTCATGCAGAATTTTCAATCCCAGCCGTTTTTTAATCGCGTGATATTCCTGGCGCAACAGCTCTTCGTGCCGGTGTTCATCGCCGGCCAGCCTTTCGAACATTGCCTTCACTTCGGGGCGCTGGGCCAGTTCGGCGCCGATGCGGTAGAGGTCTTCGGCGGCCCGTTCGCTGGCGAGCGCTGTTTCGAGGAGTTTTAAAAGCTCTTTTTCAGTATCGCCGCCCATATGCCCCCGCAATAAGAATTATGAAAGAACCCGCCCCAAGCGCGGTGAAGTACGTTGCCCCGGTTCCGGATTAGGATAAAAGCCGCGCCCCGCCAAGTCAACACCATACAAAAACGCGGTTTATCCGCGCCAAGGAATAATTGTATACTGGCGGTCTATGAAAAAAGGAAAAGTCTATCTCATTGGCGCCGGCCCGGGCGACCTGGGCCTCATCACCGTGCGCGGCCTCGACCTCGTGAAGAGCTGCGACATCATCATCTACGACTATCTGGCCAACCCGCGGCTGCTTGATTTCGTCAAGCCGGGGGCCGAGATCATCTATGTCGGCAAAAAGGGGGGCGATCACACCCTGCCGCAGGACAAGATAAACGAACTGCTCGTGCGCAAAGCCGCCGAGGGCAAGAATATCGCCCGCCTGAAAGGGGGCGACCCGTACGTCTTCGGCCGCGGCGGCGAAGAGGCCGAGGAACTGATCGAAGCGGGACTCGCATTTGAAGTGGTGCCGGGCGTCACCTCCGGGGTGGCCGGACCCGCCTATGCCGGGATACCGGTAACGCACCGGTCCGCCACTTCCTCGCTTGCCTTCATCACCGGGCACGAAGACCCCGGCAAAGACGAAAGCTCGCTGCAATGGGATAAAATCGCCACCGGCGTCGGCACGCTGGTGTTTTACATGGGGGTGAAAAACCTGCCGATGATAACGGCCAACCTTATAAAATATGGCCGCTCCCCCCAAACCCCCGTGGCGCTGGTGCGCTGGGGTACCACCCCCCAACAGAAGACATGGGTCGGCACGCTGGAAACGATCAGCGCGATAGCCGAGCGCGAAAAAGTGGCCCCCCCCACGCTGATCGTGGTGGGCGAAGTGGTGAACTTCCGCGAAAAACTCAACTGGTTCGAGAACAGGCCGCTCTTCGGGCGGCGGATCATCGTCACCCGCGCCCGCGCGCAGGCAAGCGATTTTTCCCAAAAACTGGAAGAGCTGGGGGCATCGGTCCACGAGTTTCCCACCATCGAAACGAAAGACCCCGAAAGCTGGGAGCCGTTCGACACGGCAATCGCCAAGTGCGGCACATACGATTGGGTCATCTTCACGTCGGTCAACGGCGTGGGGTATCTGCTGAAACGGCTCAAGGAAACGGGCCGCGACATCCGCGATCTCGCCGGTCCGCGCATCTGCGCCATCGGCAAAAAAACGGCGCAGGCGGTCGAGGCGGTCGGCATACGGGTGACGCTGGTGCCGGAAGAGTTCCGCGCCGAGGGGATACTGGAAGTCATCGGCGATGTGAAGGGAAAAAAGGTGCTCATCCCGCGCGCGCTGGAGGCCCGCGAAATCCTGCCGGAGGAACTGGCGAAGCGCGGCGCGCTGGTGGACGTGGTGCCGGCCTACCGCACCGTGCGCCCCGCCGGGAAAAAAGAGGAAATGCTGAAAATGATCCGCGCCGGCGAACTGGACATGGTGACCTTCACCTCGTCGAGCACCGTCACCAATTTCACCGGCATGTTCGAGCCGGCCGAACTGCCGGACGTGGTAAAAAACCTTGCCGCCGCGTCCATCGGGCCGATTACCACCGAAACCGCCCTGAAAGCGGGATTCAAGGTGGTGGCGATGCCAAAAGTGTATACTATAGAGGCGTTAATAGGGAGCATAGCGGAGTATTATGAGCGGAAAAAAGCCTGAGGGTTCGGCAAACAAGCGCGCCCGCGACCGGGTAAATTTTGACGTGTCCATTACGCTCGACGTGAACGGCCGTAAAATAAAATACGATGAAACCAATGACATCAGCATGGGGGGAATATTCGTGTTCACCGGCTTTCCCGATCCGGTGGGCACGGAGGGAACCTTCACCATCCATCTCTCCATGGTGAAAACGGACAAGGAACACGTCATTACCGGCAAGTTCCGCGTGCAGAACAATGTGACCAAGGCGGATTCCCGCGGCATGGGCCTGAAATTCACCGAGGTTGACTCCGACTCTTCCCTGGAGCTGTTCAATATCATCCGCGCCAACAGCGCCAAATAGCGCTTCCGCTTTCGCCCTCCCCTCCTCCGCAAAAGAGGGATTTCCGGACAATGGAGGGAGGGAATTTCCCCCTGTCAGAAAGGCCGATTGCCGCAAATCGGCATGAAATTGCGGCCGGAAAAAAATGGTGCCGACGGTCAGACTCGAACTGACACGAGTTGCCCCGCCACCCCCTCAAGATGGTGTGTCTACCAATTCCACCACGTCGGCATGCCTTTAAATTGGAATCAGACCCGTAATTATATATATTTTCCCCGCGCAATCAACTGTTTTGCCAAAAAAAGCCTCTTGCGGCCGGAATCCTTCGTCCGCGGCCCGGAATAACAAGCCTTTGCGCGGGAAAAGCGAAAGGGGGATAATAAGCCAATGCGCGAGTATCCGATTTACGTTGCCGGGCGTTTTACCGCCACCGCGAAAAAGACCGCCGTCACCGCGCCGTTCAGCGGCGAAACAATAGGGGAAGTTTTTATCGCCGGGGACGCGGAGGCGGAAGAGTCCGCCGCCGCCGCGCTGGCCTCTTTCAAAGAAACCAGAAAACTTGCGCCGCTTGACCGCGCGGCCATTTTAATGGAAATCCACAACGGCATAGCCGCCCGCGCCGGGGAATTGGCCCGCGTCATCGCGCTGGAGGCGGGGAAGCCGATCCTTAACGCGCGGCAGGAGGTGCAGCGGAGCATTTTTACGTTCCTCGCCGCCGCCGAAGAGACAAAACGCATTTCCGGCGAAGTGCTGCCGCTCGACATCCACCCGCTGGCGAAAGGGCGGCAGTGCTTCGTGAAGCGGTTCCCCATCGGCCCGATCCTCGGCATCACGCCGTTCAATTTTCCGCTCAACCTTGTGGCGCACAAAGCGGCCCCCGCGATGGCGGCGGGAAATCCCATCGTGATAAAACCCGCGCCGCAAACGCCGCTGACCGCGCTGCTGCTGGCGGAGATTGTGGACAAATCGGGCTGGCCCAAAGGAGCGTTCTCGGTATTGCCCGCCACCAACGAATTGGCGGAAACGATGGCGCGCGACGCGCGCTACAAAATGCTCTCGTTCACCGGCAGTCCCGGCGTGGGGTGGATGCTGAAGAATATCGCGGGGAAAAAGAAGGTGGCGCTGGAGCTGGGCGGCAACGCCGGGGTGATCGTGCATGGCGACGCCGATCTTGAATACGCCGCCGGCCGGATCGTCACCGGCGGTTTCAGCTATGCGGGGCAGACCTGCATATCGGTGCAGCGCGTCTTCGTGCAACAAGGGGTTTACGAAAAGTTCAAGGCGCTTTTCATCCCGAAGGTGGCCACCCTGAAAACCGGCGACCCGCTGGACGAGGCCACCAGCGTCGGCCCGCTCATCTCCCCGCGCGAGGTGCAACGCATCCTCGGCTGGATTGACGAAGCGGTCGAGGGAGGGGCGAAAATCCTGTGCGGCGGAAAAGGAGAGGGAAGCATCCTCCAGCCGGCCGTGCTGGAGCGGACAACCCCGCGAATGAAGGTGAACTGCATGGAGGTGTTCGGGCCTGTGGTGACGCTGACCCCCTACGCCACGATGGACGAGGCGCTGGCGCTGCTCAATGACGGCGAGTTCGGCCTGCAAGCCGGCGTCTTCACCAACGATCTCCGCGCTTCCTTCGCCGCGTGGGAAACGCTCGACGTGGGGGGCGTGATGATAGGTGACGTGCCGACGTTCCGCATCGACCACATGCCGTACGGCGGCGTGAAAGGCTCCGGCCTCGGCCGCGAAGGGCTGCGCTACGCGATAGAGGAAATGACCGAGCCGAAGAGCCTCGTTATCAATTTGCCGTAGGGGGGCGAACCGAATGGATTTAGACGAAGCCAAAAAGCGGCTGGCATTTTTTTCCAATTATGGTCGAGATGGCCGGGAAAGGCAGACGGTCGAAAATTGGTTAAAGGTAAAATTCCCGTCAAAGAATTTCAGCATAGTGAAAGGTGCCAATCCCCCGGATTTCTTGATTAATGAAACTATACCTGTTGAAGTTACAGAGGTGATGAAAGAAGGACGCAAAAGAGGGGATGAATATAAAGGCGATTTAACACGCGCACAACAAGGCTTTTCCCCTCAATCACGTGAAGATGATCTATCTGGCATAGGTGAGAATGGAATTGAATGGATCAAGGACGCAATTGATAAAAAAAAGAAAAAGTACATGGGAATTGACACAAGTTCATGGACATTAGTTATATATGCTAACTTTTGGATTTTTGATACTTTCGATTGGGAGAAATTGCGCCACGATTTAAGCGCATCAAGGCCCCCCTTCGCTCAAATTGATGTTGTCAATTCAAGCGAGAACAAAGTATGGAATGTCTACGATTCAGAGAGTGCGGCCCCAGGAAGTCAGGGAAAGCTTTGAAAATATTTCTGGATCCCCGCCTGCGCGGGGATGACAAGGCTGGGAGCGGGTTGACAAAATCAGAAGGGAAAATAGGGTATTACGCGGCGGCGTCGCGCGGGCCGATGTACCGCTTCGCCAGCACCAGCAACTCCTTCTCGGCGTTCTGTTTCTGGAGGAAGTGGTTGGCCCCCGCGCGGATGTACTGCGCCTTGTTCGCGGCATCCGCCTCGTTCCCCGCGACGATGAGCGGGGTGCGGGCATACTCGTCTATGCCGCGCAACGCGGAGAGGAAGTTCAGGATGTTGGCGTTGCCCGCCTGGGCGGCGATGATGATGAATTCCGGACAGCCGCCGCTGGATGCGGTTTTTGTGAGCGCGTAGGGGGTATCGACCTCCACCACTTCCACATTCAAATTATTGGCAAAAAACTTTTCAAGGGTGGATATGAACTGGACGTCGTCCCCCATGATGGCGGCATACGGGCGCCGGTACGGCAGGGTGATCGTGAACATGCTTCCGCCCCCCGCGGCCGATTCCGCCGCGATCGTGCCGCTGTGCGCGGCGATGATGTCGCCGCAAAGAGGGAGGCCGAGCCCGGTTCCCCGTTCGCCGGAAGTGCCGGCGCGGCTGGTCTTCTCCTCATGTTTGAAGATTTTCCCCAGCAGCGCCTCCGGAATGCCGATGCCGTTGTCCCTGACGGTGACGACGCCGTTCCTGCCGAAGGGGGTGCCCACCTCCACCCGCCCCTCGTTTTTTTTGCAGAACTTGATGGCGTTGGTGATCAGGTTGTGGAACACCTCCTCCATCAGATTGGGGTCGGCGTAGAACCGTATGCCGGCGGGAACGGCGTTCACCAGCGTGGCGCCCTTCTCGTCGGCCTGTTGGGCCACGCGCTCAAACACCAAATCGACCGCGCGCCGCACGTCCATGAATTCCCGCTTCACCCCCAGCTGGCCGCCCTTGATGCGGTTGATACTCAGTATCTCCTCGGTCATGCGCAGCAGGTTTTCCACTATCAGGATGACGCGGGAGACGGTGGCGCGGTACACGGCGGGGGGCGATTCCGCTTCGCCCCCGACGCGCTTCAACAGGGAAAGGATGGTGCTGAAACCGCCGCGCAGGTCGTGCGCGACCAGGGAAAGGAGTTTGTTTTTCATTTCCGTCGCCTTTTCGGCCTCGCCCTTTTCAATCTGCAACCTGCCTTGCGCCGCCTTTTGCCAGAGAATAAGGCCGAAGACGGCCAATGCCGCCAGGAACACCAGCATGTAAAGTCCCGCCCGGATGAGCGCATGGTTGCGGATGTCCATCACGCCGCCTCTGGATATGTCGCCGACCGCGCGCGAGATGTCCAGCCCGGAATCGATGGCTTCGGTGGCTTTGACCAGCCAGGCTTCCCCTGAAAGCGGATAGGGGGCGCGCGCCGCCGAAGCGGCGTACACCGCTTTGCGCGTGTTTTCGTAATCGGTCAAAAAGACCCTCTCAAAACGGTCGATGGCCGCCAGAAGCGATGCCGGCGTTTCCTCCAACTGGCGCAACCCCAACACCCTGCCGACGGTATCGTCCACGATGACCCGGTAGCCGCGCAACGTCTCCGCCGTTTCCGGCGGGATCGGACGGCCCGCGGCGATCAGCCCCCCCAGCAGCGCGCGCTCGCGTCCGGCGTATTCGCACAACTTGGCGACGTTGGCCCGGATCACGATGTTGTAGTACATGATTTTTTCCCCGATCTCGTGGGGGGCGAATATCGTGTCGCGCAGATGGAACTCGGTTTCGATGTTTTCGGAGGCGGCGGCAACCCATTCCTCCGTCTTGATGTCATGCGCGGCGACCCTTTTCCGGGCCGCGTCAAGCCCCGCCAGCCGCCGCTTCCATCCGGCCAGCAACCGCTCCACGTCGCGGTCGAAATCCGTCGCCATAAGTTCTTTGAAGTTCCCCAGCGCGGCGTTCGTTTCCACGTCGGCCTTGCCGCCGATTTCGTTGAACCGTTGGATCATCGCGGGGGTGGGAAATTCCGTGCCGAGGATGGTGTTGCCGATGCCGCGTTCGAGCGCGTGCAGGCCGGCGGCGTTGTTCAGGCGTCCCGCCGTTTCGTCCATCAGGCGATACTGCTCCGCCCGCCGCAGTTCTTTGCGTTCCGCCATCAGAAGGGCGGCGGCAAGACCGAGCGCGAAAAGGAAAACAAGAAACACCAGTCCCTGCATACGAAGGAAGATATCCTTCGTGAAGACCTCTTTCATCGGCATTCCTCTCCCGTCCTTAAAAACCCGCCACTCCCACAGCAGGCCCCCCATCACCATCCGTTATTGCGGATGGCCCACCCTTAATACGACACGTTTCAATAATACCATAACTAACCATCAAGGGTTATGGGGAAACATTATTATTAGCGCGGCCCCCGGCGTTGCACTGGCGCGTCTTCGGTGTTCCATGAGGGCAAAATTGCGGTACAATCGTTTTCTATGGCGAAACTGGGCGTAAATGTTGACCATGTGGCGACGCTGCGGCAGGCGCGGCGCGCGGCGTACCCCGACCCGGCGCTGGCCGCGAAGCTGGCGCTGGAGGAAGGGGTCTCCTGCATCACCGTCCACCTGCGCGAAGACCGCCGCCACATACAGGACGCCGACCTGCTTGCCATCCGCAAGCTTCCCGGCTGCCGCCTGAACCTCGAAATGTCCGCGACGGACGAGATCATCGCCATCGCCCTCAAGGTGCGGCCGGAACAGGTGACCATCGTGCCGGAGCGGCGGGAGGAGTTGACCACCGAAGGGGGGCTGGACGTGGCGGCGCGCCCCGAATTTTACCGCGACCTGACCAAAACCTTTTCCGCCGCCGGGATCGGCCTCTCTTTTTTCATCGATCCCGGCCAAAAGCAAATTGACGCCTGCGCCGCCACCCACGCGGTGGCGGTGGAGATCAACACCGCCGCCTACAGCGGGGCGGTGAGCGACAAGGACATCGTCAAAACCCTGCGCGACGTGCAACGCTCGGCCCACGCGGCGCGCCAACTGGGGCTTATCGTTCACGCCGGCCACGGGCTGAACTACAAAAACGTCACTTCCATCGCCGCCATCGACGGGCTGGACGAACTGAACATCGGCCACAGCATCGTGGCGCAATCGGTGTATGTCGGATTTCCCGCCGCCGTCGCCAGCATGAAAAAGCTGATCGAGGCCGCCATCCCGAAAAAACGGGCCGCGGCGGGAGCGAAATGATCCGCCACATCGTGTTGTTCAAGCTGAAGGAAGGGACTCCCGCGGCCGAAGGGAAAGAACTGGCCCGCCAGCTCGCCGCCCTGTTGCACACGACGGGCGGACTGATGAAAGAGGCGGAAGTCGCCTTTGACGTTGTTCACGCGCACAACTCATACGACATCGTGCTCAACTCCGTGTTCGAAAATATCGAAGATCTGAAAGAGTATCAGGCGCACCCGGAGCATGTAAAAGTGCTTGATTTGATTAAGAAAATCTGCTTTGCTACCGTAAAAGCAGATTACGGGATTTAATGAGGAGCGGGGAAAGGCTTCCCGATGGAAGCGTTTTCCCCAAAATGCCGCCCGAAGAGGGTATAATGCCGGCGTTTATGACGGTGTCCGTTTCGCGTTAAAGGGAGGTTGTTGCCGATGGAACAGGAAAAGACGGCCGCGCAGGGGAACGCGCAGCTCACGCGGGAAGACATTAACCGCTTTGCCGATCTGGTGAAAGAGGCCGACGCGCAGCGCAAGAGCCTCAACCTTCTCGTCGAATACATCCAGAACAACATCGACAAGGTGAACCAGAACGTCACCACGATGAAGAACCTCGAAAGCAAAATCCCCTTCTTCAGCGAATTCGCCGACAAGATGGGGGGGAAATTCGAAGAACTGCGCAACCTCGAAATCCGCGTGAAAGACATCGCCTCCGGCGTGGAAGAAAGCGCCGGCCGCCTGCATGAGCACCGCATGGCGGTGGACGAGGTCTCGCTGATCGCCGAACATGTGAAAAGCAAGGTGAAGGCGCTGAACCAGCAGCGGCTCGTGGTGGAAAAAGCCAACGAAGAGGCCGGCAAGCTCAACATCCTGATCTGGGACATGGAAGCCAAGGTCAAGAAGCTTGGCGAAGAGAACAAGCTGGTCAAGCAAACCGAAAAGGGCATCGTCCGCCTCGAGGAGATGCTGGACAAAGTGGGCGACCGGATGCAGGACATCGAAACCTTCAAGGGGCTGCTCAAAACCTCGGACGAACAGATCGGCCGTTTGCAGGGCATCAGCCGCGAACTGGAAGACAAGA
The DNA here is from genome assembly GCA_016217735.1 of Nitrospinota bacterium. NCBI lineage: Bacteria > Pseudomonadati > Nitrospinota > Nitrospinota bacterium. Next base: position 30,371 of record JACRGQ010000059.1, on the reverse strand, counting down.
TCGGCCGCATCGCCCGCCAGAAGGAAGAAATCGACGGCTACGGGCAGGACATCGAGAAAATCGGGCAGACCATCGGCCGCCTGCAGGCAAGCAGCGAAGACCTGCTCCGCCAGAACGCGCTGGTGACCCAGATGAACCGCGACGTGGCCCAACTGATCAAGGACATGAACGCGTTGCGCGTGGAAACCGGCAACATCATGATGAAAGAAGACATGATCAAGCGCATCGGCGCCAAGCTCAAGCAGCTTGAGGAAATGAACAGCGAGCTGGAAGTGAATGTCACCCGCGTGCGCGAAGACAAGGACGTGGTGGCCGCCACCGAGGAGAAGATCAACAAGCTCAACGTCTTCCTCATCGATTCCATCGGCAACAAGATGAAGATACTCAAGGATGACATGGGGGCCGTGGAGTCCGCCCGCGAAAAAATGGCCCGCTTCCAGCAGGAGGCGGACGACCTCGAACTCAAGCTCCAGCGCTTCCGCGAGGATATCAAGATCAGCGAAGAAATAGAAGTGAAGCTCAAGAAGATGGGCGGCATGCACGAAGTGCTCAACGCCCAGATGAACGACCTTTCGGCGCGCCGCAACATCGTCGACCAGGTGGAGAAAAAGGTCAATACCCTCTCTTCCACCGTCATCAACCTCGATGTGAAGATGGAAAACCAGCTCCAGCGCAAGGCCCTCGTCGAGAAGCTGGAGAAGAAGCTGGACGGCCTCGACTACTACATCGAAGACGCCACGCTGAAGGTGGACCGGATCAACAAGAAGGTCGAGTTCCTCGAAAACCTCGACAAGAAAGTGGAAGACCTGCGCGAAATCACCCGCCAGGTGGAAGAGAAGATACTGGACATCACCCGCGAGAAGAGCGTCATAGACGCCCAGGAGCGCCGCCTCCAGATGCTGGGCAGCAAGCTGGTCGTCATCGAGGAAAGCGTGTCGGGCAAGCTTGAAGACGTGCGGGAAGGGAACAACCTCCTGCAGGGAATCATCAAAGCCAAGGAAGAACTCATGCCGGCGGTCGACAAGGTGGACGGCCAGATAAGCAGCCTCGCCTCCCGGAGCCAGCAGCTCGCGGGCACCGAAGAGAAGCTGGGCGGCATCCAGGCGCGGCTGGCCGACCTGGAAAAACGGCTGGGAAGCGTCCGCGACGAAGAGGAACTCCTCATCGAGACCGAAAAACGGCTCAACATGCTCGGCAACATGATGGAAAAGACCTCCCGCCAGGCCGACCAGATCGGCAAGGAAGAGGCGCTCATCAAGAAAGTCCAGGAAGACATTCTCGTCCTCACCTCGCAGATAGAAGACCTTCGCGCGCAGGAACGGAAGATCGCCAAGCACCAGGAGTCGTTCGGCGAAATATCGGACAAGATCAGGTCCCTCTCCTCCATCATGGGCGAGGCCGAAACCAAAATCGACGTCCTCAACTCCCGCATGGCGCTTATCAACCGCACCGAACAGCGGCTCAACGATCTCAACCTCCTCGCCGAAGACATCAAGACCAAGATCAAGGTGCTCGCCTCCGAGGAAAAGATCATCGACAAGGCCTCCGGGCAGATCACCGAGCTCCGCTTCCTGCTGGGCGAGATCGAAAAGAAAATCGGCGATTACCAAAAGGCGGAGCGGGAATAGTCCCGCTCCTCTTTTTCCCCCACAACCCCCATCCACGGAGCGCGATACATGGCGATAGGTGTTATAGGCGGCAGCGGCCTGTACGGCATGAAAGAGCTGAAAATAAAGAAAACCAAAAAGCTCAAAACCCCCTTCGGCAACCCCACCGACGAATACATGTTCGGCGAGCTGAACGGCAAAGAGCTTATTTTCCTCCCCCGCCACGGCAGGGGCCACCGGATACTTCCGAGTGAGCTGAACTTCCGCGCCAACATTTACGGCTTCAAAACGCTGGGGGTGAAAAAAATCCTCTCCGTCTCCGCCGTCGGCTCCCTCAAGGAGGAGATCGCGCCGGGCCACATCGTTTTCCCCGACCAGTTCATCGACCGCACGTTCGCCCGCGCCAGCACATTCTTCGGCAACGGCGTGGTGGCCCACGTCTCGTTCGCCGACCCCGTTTGCAAACACCTCATAGGCGTGACCTCCGCGGCGGCCAAACGCGCCGGCGCCGTCACCCATGTGGGCGGCGCCTATGTGAATATGGAGGGGCCGCAGTTCTCCACCCGCGCCGAATCGCGCATGTACCGCTCGTGGGGCGCGTCCGTCATCGGCATGACCAATCTCAACGAGGCGAAGCTGGCCCGCGAAGCGGAAATCTGCTACGTCACCATCGCCCTGTCCACCGATTACGACTGCTGGTACGAAGGGCATGAGGAGGTGAGCACCGCCGCCATCCTGGAGATCATCCACAAGAACGTGGAGATGTCGCAAAAGATCATCAAGGAAGCGGTGGCCGAAATCGATGATGCCGCCGATTGCCCCGCCGGGTGCAATCACATGCTGGCCCACACCATAATGACCGATCCGAAAAAAATACCGCCGAAGACCAAGCTGGCGCTGAAGCCTATCATCGGCAAATATTTGAACCCGAAAAAACAGTGAGGAATCCCCATGAGCGGCTCAAAAGAACTGTTTGAAAGGGCAAAAACGCTGATGCCCGGCGGGGTCAATAGCCCCGTCCGCGCGTTCAAAAGCGTGGGGCGCGACCCGCTTTTCATCAAGCGCGCCAAAGGAAGCGCAATCACCGACGTGGAAGGGCGCACGTATATCGATTATGTCGGCTCGTGGGGGCCGATGATTGTCGGCCACGCCGATGACCGGGTGCTGGCCGCCATCGCCGAAGCGGCGAAGGACGGCACCAGCTTCGGCGCGCCGCACGAGCGCGAGATAGAGCTGGCCCAAATGGTCATCGACGCCGTCCCCTCAATCGAGATGTGCCGCATGGTGAGCAGCGGCACCGAGGCGGTGATGAGCGCCATCCGCCTGGCGCGCGGCTTCACCGGGCGCGACATGATACTCAAATTTGAAGGGTGCTATCACGGCCACGGCGACAGCATGCTGGTGAAGGCCGGCAGCGGCGTGGAAACCCTCGGCCTGCCGGACAGCCCCGGCGTTCCCTCCGGCATCGCAAACAACACGCTCACCGCGAAATACAACGATCTCACCAGCGCCGAAGAACTCTTTGCCGCCCACCCCGGTAAAATCGCCTGCGTGATACTGGAAGCGGTTGTCGGCAACATGGGGGTCTGGATACCGGAACCGGGATTTTTGCAGGGACTCCGCGCGCTGTGCGACAGGCATGACGCGTTGCTCATCTTCGACGAAGTCATCACCGGTTTCCGCCTCGCGTATGGCGGCGCGCAGCGGTATTACGGCGTGAAGCCCGATCTCACCACGCTGGGCAAGATCATCGGCGGCGGCCTGCCGGTCGGCTGCTTCGGCGGGCGCGGGGATATCATGAAGATGATGGCCCCCGAAGGGCCGGTCTATCAGGCCGGAACCCTCAGCGGCAACCCGCTGGCGATGGCGGCCGGCATCGCCACCCTTAACATCCTGAAGCAACCCGGCACCTATGAGGCTCTGGAGCAAAAGAGCAAAAAACTGGCCGATGGCCTCGCCGCCGCCGCGAAAAAGGCCGGACACAAAACCACCAGCAACCGGGTGGGGGCGATGTTCTCGCTCTTTTTCACCGGCGAAAAGGTGTTTGATTACCCCTCGTCCAAGACTTCCGACACGAAGAAATTCGCCAAGTACTTCGGGCTGATGCTGGAAAACGGCGTCTACCTCGCCCCCTCGCAATTCGAGGCGGGATTCATGTCGCTCGCGCACAGCGATGCCGATATCGCCAAGACAATCGCCGCCGCCGAATCCGCCTTCAGCCGGCTCTGATAGGCAAGGGCTTGAATAGTGGCCATTAAGGAAATACTGGATGATCATAAAAAATGCTGGCTACGATCGTTCGCATTTAACGAATTTTGATCTCTTGGGAAGCGATGAGGTTGGTTTATCTAAAGCTTTTGCGTATACATTAGGGCATGAGCCGAAGTTTCTGTATAAGTTTTTACGCTTTATCGGCTTGAAGGTTAAGTTCAACTTAGGTAATTTTCAACAGGTCGAAATTTCTACTGAAAAGGTCGTAAAGGAGGGAAGAATAGATATAAATATTTACCGAAAAAAAACATTTCAAGTAATTATTGAGTGTAAGGTAAGGAAGAATCGTATTGGCAAGCAAAAAACCCAATATTTATCTGCTTTCGAAAAAGATGCTAAACATAGAATCCTATGTTTTATTGCTCAGGAAAACAGTTCCCGCAAGTCCTCGTCCGGGAATATTCGAGTGGTTGACTTAACATGGAGTGACGTTTTAAGTGCATTTGATGAAAAATCATTTTGGGACAATCAAATAGCAGGAAATTTTTTTCGTTTTGCATTGAGAGGATTTGCAATGAGGTCGCGCAAAGAGATATTAGTTCAAGACTTGGGAAGAGCCGAAGAAGTTCGTAAGTTCTATGAGTGTTTGGTTTATCGAAGAAATGTTATTTTTGGAAATCCACAATATTTTGCACCTCATTTTACAAGGAGCGCAAAGCAGGAAAAGGGTGAGGGAATACCCTGTGTCGCACGCATATTGGGAATATTAACAGTCGCTCCCCGAAATATTGGTCAATTTAAAACTGATTTAATGCGTTTTGCAGAAGAAAAGGGGAATAAGGCTCCAGAGTGTGTTGAGCGTTGGATGGATGGAGTAAAGAAGGATAAAGGAGCGAAAGAATATACTTATTTCTTTTTGGATGAGCCAGTTTATCTTAAGGTGCCATTAAAAAAGGACGGGACAATTAAACCGGGCCGAGGGAAAAACTGGATTGCAGCAGCAATTCCCCCTAATCGGTGTGTAACATTTGAGGAATTTCTACGGCGTATCGTTAAGACCTGTTAAGTAGGATTGTGCGAACTAAGAAGCACTTTATCGTCGTTTATTTATAATCCTTTTCCGGCAGGTCACGCAGGCTGCGTGATATCGGCAGGCCGGCCTTTCTTGGCGCGTGGCGCCAACAGGCGGACAAGTTGCCTATCCTGCCGGGGAAATGAAATCCCACCCCCACCCCCGGCTGAAAAAAGCAAAACTTTAGTTCCTGCACGCTTTTCCCCAATACCCCCAAAAAGGGGTAATGGGAATTTTTTGCCGGGTCGATAAGTTATCTAGATAAAAGTAGAGAAGCGCCAAGGGGTAAAAATTTGGCGTTTCGCAACGTAGGGTTTCAAAGGCAAGAACGCCGGGGGTACGGTGTTCCGCCGATGGGTGACAACCATCAACGGATACACCTCTCCTCCGTCCGTTCTCCAAAAAACCTCACCGCGCGAACCGCTGATTATCTTGGCAAATCTTAAACGTGGGAACCGGGTGGGGTCCGCAAAGACTTCGCCCCCAAAGGAGGAATCCGACCAGCAACAGCCTTTGAAACCGTTTCACTACATTCCCGGCTGGGGTGGCTGGGGATGCGGGCGCGCCGCCACGCGCGTCCGGCCGCCGATTTTCGGCGGAACGCGGAAGTTCCGCGGTGGCATGGCAAGGAAGCCGATTCTTCAAGGAGGATACGATCATGGCTTTACGTGTTTATAACAACCTTTTCTCGGTTAATGCCCAAAGAAATTTGGCGACGAACAGCTCGGCGTTGGGCAGTTCGCTCGAAAAACTCTCTTCCGGTTTGCGGATAAACAAGGCGGCGGACGACGCGGCCGGGTTATCCATATCCGAAGGGCTGCGGTCGCAGATCCGCTCGCTCAACCAGGCTACCCGCAACGGCAATGACGGCATCAGCCTCATCAACACGGCGGAAGGGGCGCTCTCAGAGCAGTCCTCGATCCTCGTGCGTATGCGCGAACTGGCCTCGCAGGCGGCCACCGGCACCGTCGGCAGCACCGAACGCAGAACGATAGACCGCGAATTCCAGGCTCTCAAGTCGGAAATCGACCGTATCTCGGCGGTGACGGAATTCAACGGCCAAAAACTGGTTGACGGATCGCTCAGTTCCGCCGCCACCTCTTCGGTGGTTATCCAGGTCGGCATCCGCGCGACCAGCAACGACCGGCTCAGCCTGAACACCGCGGTCGACCTGACCGCCATCACCACCACCGGCCTGGCGGTGCAAAACACCAACGTGCTCACCGCGCAGTCCGCTTTGAACTCGCTGGCGAATATCGACAGCGCCATCACAAAGGTGACGGACGGCCGCGGCCGCCTCGGCGCCGTGCAGAACCGGCTGGTGCATACGCTGGCCAACCTGTCGGTATCGGCGGAAAACCTGACCGCCGCCGAATCGCAGATCCGCGACGCGGACTACGCGACGGAAATCTCGAAGTTCACCCGGAACCAGATACTGGTGCAGGCTTCGACCTCGATTTTGGCGCAGGCGAACCTGGTGCCGCAGACCGTGTTGCAGTTGCTTGGCTGATTTTACGGATGCAGACCGCGCCCCGCGAAAGCGGGGCGCGTAACGGCGCGCCTTAAACAAGGAGGCTTTCTATACGCGGGCGGGGCCCTTCACAAAAGGGCTCCGCTCCGCCATTACTTGCGCCAGCCGGAAATCATCCGGCGTGGTTATCTTCATATTCGCCGCTTCGCCCGGCACCCACGCAACCTTTATCCCCGCCTGTTGCAGCAAGGAGGTCTCGTCGGTCCATTCCTTTCCTTCATGCCGCAGCTTTTCGTGCGCGGCGAGGAGATCCGCCGCGCGGAATACCTGCGGCGTCTGTATGTGCAAAACCGCGGCGCGGTCGAGCGTTTCCCCCAAAAAATCGCCGTCGCGCGTTTTCAGCGTATCGTGCGCGGGAAGCGCGGCGGTGGCGGCGCCATGCCGCAACGCGGCTTCGACGGTGCGGCGCACCAGCGCGGGGGTGACGAACGGGCGCGCCGCGTCGTGCGCCAGTATCCATTCGGCGCCGGCGGCCCGCACGCCGTTATAAACCGATTCGGCGCGTGTGGCTCCGCCGGCGACGGCGCGGGCCACCTTCGGCCAGCGGGGATTCCCCACATATTTTTCGGCCATGTGCGGCAAATCGCCGGGCGGCACCACGAGAATGATCGATCCGATCTCATCCGCTCGCGCGATGGCGGCAAGCGTCCAGTCAAGCAGGGGATGCCCGTTCAGCTCCATGAACTGCTTGGGAACGGCGGCGGCCATGCGGCTGCCGGATCCGGCGGCGGGGATTACCGCCGCAACGGGGGAGCCGCCCACGGCCGGTTCACTCCCTCTCGGCAACGGCCGGTGCGCCGGGTTCCGAAATGAATTTCGCGAAGATCATCCGTCCGGTGGGGGTTTGCAGCACGGAGGTTACCTGCACGTTCACCTTCTGGCCGATCCGCTTCCGGGCGTTATCCACGACCACCATCGTGCCGTCTTCCAGATAGGCGAGTCCCTGGCCCGGTTCCTTGCCTTCCTTCACCACCAGCATGGAGGGAAGCTCTTCCCCCGGCAGCAGCAACGGCCGCGTGGAGGTGGCAAGCAGGTTGATGTTCACCACGCCGACGCCGTGCAGCTCGGCCAGTTTATTCAGGTTGAAATCGTTGGTGACGATCTTGCCGTCAATCTTCTTGCACAGTTCTATCAGCTTGTGGTCCACCTCTTTTATGCGGGGAAAATCCTCTTCCACTATCCGCACGTCGAACAGCGCATTTTGCTGGAGGCGATGCACCACTTCGATGCCGCGGCGGCCGCGGGTTTTTTTCAGGTCGTCCGGCGAGTCGGCGATGTGGTGCAGTTCGGCCAGCACAAAGGCGGGAACCACGATGGTTCCATCCATAAAACCGGTCTCCGCCACGTCGGCGATCCGGCCGTCAATAAGCACGCTGGTGTCGAGCACTTTCGGCAAAAGGCCGAAATCCGATTTCCCCCGGATGATCTTGCTGATGATGGTGAGATCCACCTCCTCGATGATGCGCAGGCCGACGGAGGCGCCGATAAACGCGGCGGTGAGGTTCACCATCAGAATGAGAATGCGGTTTCCGGTGGAAGGGGTGAGCGAAAGGCCGGTCAGCGCGTAGGTGAGGAGGTTCGCCAGGATGAGCGCCGTGAAAATGCCGAATACCGCGCCGGCGATGGAGCGGAGTTTCAACGTGCGGAGTTTCATCTCGGCGGCCACCGCCAGCGCGGCGATAACAGCGCCGAAAAGCGCCCCTTCGGAGATGGATAGGAGCCGCAGGGTGTAATAAACGCCGCTGGCCCCCAAGTGGCCTATAAAACCGCCCAGCACGGCCCCGACGAGGATGAAGAGCAGGCGGAACGTCAACATGGGGGCGCCTTACCCTCGGCCTCGGCTGGTATCAGGCGGTAAACGCTTTATCGAGCAACTTGGCGGCGGCATCCTTCTGGATTCCCTTCGCTTCCGCGATTTCCACCACCATGAGCTGCCGGACGTTGTCGTACATCCGCTGCTCGCCGAACGAGAGCTCTTTCTTGGCTTGAATGAGGGTGAGTTCCCGCAGTATCTCCGCCAACTCGATTACCGAGCCGGATTTTATCCGGTCGATGTAGCTTTTTTGCCGTTTGTGCCAGTTCACGCCGTTAACCACTTTTCCTTTTTCGCGCAACAGCTTAAGCACCTTGCGCACTTCCCCTTCGGACATCACGTTGCGGATGCCGACCTGCTGGGCGCGCGAAGAAGGAACGCGGATCGTCATGCCTGACTCGTCGATTCTGATCGTATAAAATTGAACCGCCGCGCCGTTCGTTTTTATTTTCTCGATCTTCTCGATAATCCCCACGCCATGCGCGGGATAAACAACGCGCGCGCCTCTCTTAAGCTCCGAAAATTCTTTCTCTTCCAATTGCTGCCACCTCTCTGGAATCGTGAATTGACACGTAAGATATTGTAGAAATGATAGTAACACTAACTTAACATTCTGTCAATAAAATGTGGGGGCGAAGGGGGCGGAAGCCACCCACAGCCTCCCACAACATTAATGCCTTTACATACAAATAGATGCACACGGCATCGATGAAATTCGCCGTAATCATGGGAAAACATAGTCTTTTGTTTTCGCGTAACGCATTGTTTATAATGCAGATGCGTTAGCATGCCATTTCTTTTCCTCCGCATCCGCCTTTTTCTAAAAATAGTTGATTTTCAATGCTATAAGCGGGTAAACTCATGCTATTGCGAAAACCGGAACATGAATAAAAAACCTTTTTTTGATACCGCTGTCATCATCGGCGTCGGGCTTATCGGCGGTTCGATAGCCCGTGTATTGAAGAACCGCGGCATGGCCAAGCGGGTAATCGGCGCGGGACGGGGCGAGGCAAATTTAAAGGCCGCCCTCGAACTTGGCATCATCGATGCCGCGCTCCCGGCGGCCGAGGCGGTAAAGGAAGCCGATTTCATCGTGCTCTGCCCGCCAGTCCTCTCCATAATCCCCACCCTCGAAGCCATCGCCCCCCACATAAAAAAGGGGGCGTTGGTGACCGATGGCGGCTCCACAAAAAAAGAGATCGTGGAGCGGGGAGAGAAAATCGCCGCCGGGCGGTTCGTCTTCATCGGTTCGCACCCGATAGCCGGCACCGAAAAATCGGGGGCCGCGTCGTCGTTTGAAACGCTTTTTGAGAACCACAAATGCATCGTCACTCCCACGCCCAACACCCCCGCGGAACCGTTGGAAAAGCTGACGGCATTCTGGCGCGGAGCCGGGATGAAGACCGTACAGATGGATCCCGTCACGCACGATACCGTTATGGGGGCGGTGAGCCACCTGCCGCACCTTGTGGTCTATGCGTTGGTGAACACGGTAAGCCAACTTGAAGGTGGGGAAAAACTGCTGGATTTCGCCGCCGGTGGTTTTAAAGATACCACCCGTATCGCCGCCAGCCCGGCGGAGATGTGGGCCGATATCGCGCTGGCGAACGGGCCGAAGATGCTGGAGCTTTCATCCGCCATGCGCGGCAATCTTGTGGACATCGAAAACGCCATCCGCTCACATGACCGCGAGGCGCTTATGCGGATGCTTCAGCGGGCGAACGAATTTAGGGGAAAGCTGGAAAAGTGATTTAAGGTATTATAATCAACGTATCAAGTGCGCCCAAAACGAACAGCGGGAGTTATGGAATGACGGATCAGGAAGCCATAGGCAAAATGGCGGAAGTGATTGTAAAGCGCTTTCATCCCGAAAAGATCGTCCTTTTCGGATCATACGCCAAAGGAACGCCTGGCAGGGATAGCGACGTGGATCTGTTGGTGATCATGCGGGTTGAGGGGTCAAAGCGAAAAAAAACGGCGGAGATCGATTTAGCCCTGGCGGATCGCACGTTGCCGCTGGATGTGATTGTGGTCACGCCGGAAGAGGCTGAGAAATACCGTGATGTTGCCGGCTCAATCATTTATCCCGCGCTCAAGGAGGGAAAAGTCCTGTATGAACGCGCCGCCTGACAAGGGAAGGCTTGTTCGACAGTGGATTGAGAAGGCCGAGCATGACCTCCGGACGGCGGAACATACACTAACGCTGAAAGACGATTGTCCATTCGATACCGTTTGTTTCCACGCCCAACAATGCGCCGAAAAATATTTAAAGGGCCTTCTTGCTTTTAACGCACTGGATTTTCCCAAGACGCATGATCTGATCTTACTTAAGAATCTGGCGATAAAAGCGGGATGCATGAATCCCCACGAACTCCCTTTGCAGACATTGAACCGGTATTCGATCGAAACCCGTTATCCCGGTGAATGGGAGCCGATAACCCGAGTTGAAGCGGAAGAGGCCGTTGATTTGGCCCGCAAAGTGAGGCATCTGGTGCGCTCAAGCTTGCCCTTGGATGTGATTGATTGATCTGGAATAAAAAAGGTAGCCAAAATGATAAATGAAAAAAATCGTGCTACGCTCGACTCGATTCTAAAAGATTCAAACTACAATCTTTCCCTTTTCTCAGGCGAGGATATAAAAATCCTAGAAAAAAAAATTGCGATCGAAAAAAGCAAACCTTACGTAAAATGTATTATCCGTGAAAAGCTAATCCAACTTAAGCCTGAAGAAATTGTCCGTCAGCTTTTTACCGCAAGACTCATAAATGAATACGGATATCCAAAAAAACGAATACGTTTTGAGCATCCTGTTCAGTTTGGAAGAGAAACAAAATCGGCGGATATTATTATCTTTGATAAGGATAGGCCAACCGTTGAATACATTATCGTTGAAGTCAAAAAGCCGAAACTCAAGGATGGGAAGGGCCAGCTTAAGTCATATTGCAACGCGACTGGCGCCCCGATCGGCGTTTGGACAAATGGCGGGCAAATTTCCCATTACAACCGCAAAGACCCCAATTTCTTTGAAGACATAACCGATATTCCAAAAGCCGACCAGACTCTGGAGGACATTTTAAAAGAACGTTTCACATGGCGCGACCTCATCGTCAGGGACAAAATTCCAAATGAAGGCAAATCCCTGAAGACAATCATCACAGAAATGGAAGACGAAGTCCTTGCTAACGCGGGCGTAGACGTCTTTGAAGAAGTCTTTAAACTTATCTTCACAAAATTGCACGACGAAACAAAAAGTAAAGATGACAAGGTCATGATAGATCGAACAATTAAACGTAAACTGAAAGTTGAAGAAATTGGCGATTTTGAAAAAGTAAAAGCGATTTTGAAAAATGTAGACACAAGCGATTTCCGGGTACTTGAGTTCAGGAATACCGGACAATCCGAAGGTGAATTAAAGTCGAAGATTCAGAGGTTATTTGATGAGGCAAAAAGGAAATGGCACGGCGTATTCCCTGAAGAAAGCAAGATCGAACTTTCCCCCTCTCATCTCTCTGTCTGTGTATCAAGCCTTCAAGACGTTAAGCTTTTCAACTCCAATCTTCAGGTTATAGACGAAGCATTTGAATATCTGGTCAGCAAGTCCTCCAAAGGGGAAAAAGGCCAGTATTTCACGCCTCGGCACGTGATAGACATGTGCGTGAAGATGCTAAATCCAAAGCCCGGAGAATATATGATTGATACCGCCTCTGGATCATGCGGCTTTACTGTTCACACGATTTTTCAGCTTACTGGACACCTCTTTGAAAACACTGAAATCTCGCAGGAAGAAAAAGAGGACGTTCTTAAGGTCTTTGGCATTGATTTTGATGAAAAGGTTGTTCGTGTGGCGCGTACATTGAATCTTATTGCCGGTGATGGGGAAACAAACGTTCTTCACCTCAACACGCTCGATTATGATCGTTGGAATGAAACAGTTACTAATCTTGAGTGGCGCGATACCTATGGTAACGGTTTCAGGCGCTTGGAAGACCTTAAGAAAGAGCCCAACTCGTATAAGGAGTTTGACTTCGATATCCTTATGGCAAATCCGCCATTTGCTGGGGACATTAAAGAATCCCGCATCATTCATAAATACGAACTAGGCTATAACAATAACAACAAGCCAAAATCAAAGGTTGGGCGCGACATTCTTTTTATCGAGCGCAACCTTGACTTTATTAAACCCGGCGGACGTTTGGCAATTGTGTTGCCGCAAGGACGATTTAATAACTCCTCTGACAAAGAAATCCGGAAATACATAGCCGAAAAAGCCTGCATTTTGGCCGTTGTGGGACTCCATGTAAATACTTTTAAACCACACACGGGTACAAAGACAAGCGTCCTATTTTTACAAAAATGGGACGATAAACTGTGCCCTAAAAAGGACGATTACCCCATTTTTTTTGGTGTTTCAGAAAAATCCGGCAAGAATAATTCAGGCGAATATATTTATGTCAAAAATGGTTCTGGGGGGGGGGCCCAAGCTAGATAAATATGGCCATCTTATCGTTGACCATGATCTGCACAATCATGGTAGTGAATTGCCTGACGGCATTGCGGAAGCATTTATTAAGTGGGCGAAAAAGGAAGATTTGAGCTTTTGGAAGAATGGAGCATGAGGCTTGCAATAGTTACATTTTCAGAAATAAAGAGGCATAAAATCTGGAGATTAGAGGCAGAGTATTATTGTCATAAATCTCAAATTGATTCTAGTTTTGTAACGGGAGAGGATGCCGTTGATTTTGTACAATATGGCACATCCGAAGAACTTAACGAAATCGGGAACGGCTACCCCATTCTGAGGTTAAATGAATATGACGGTATGTTTATAAAAAGGCCAGAAAAGTTTTGCGACAAAATCAATGCTGAAACATATGGGAATTTAATTTTAAAAAAAGGCGATGTTCTAATTTGTCGGACAAATGGCAATCCAAAGTTGGTTGGAAAATCAGCCCTAGTTCCCAAAGATTATGATTATGCGTTTGCATCATATCTATTTCGCGTTCGTCCCAAGAGAAAAATAATTAATTCTGCGACATTGGTTGTTTATTTAAATTGCAGAGTTGGCAGGGCACAGATAGAAAAAAATTTGATGATTAGCAATCAGTCGAATTTTAGTCCTGCAAAATTCCGAGACATCCAGATTCCTGTTTTGGCTCCTACTATTCAATCTATGATAGAGGAAATAGTCTACGCCGCTTACAAAAAGCAGGAATCCGCTAACGCAATTTATATAGAAGCAGAAAACGCATTAATTGCCGAGCTTGGTTTCTTAAGCTGGAAGCCGAGACATCGTCTTTCTTTTATCAAGAATTTTTCGAGTGCTCAATCTAGCAATCGCCTCGACGCTGAATATTTTCAGCCGATGTATGAGGATGTGGTCCACCGCATCAAACAATACAAAAAGGGTTATAAACCTTTGGGCGAAATTGTTAGGATTAAGGATAAAAATTTCCAGCCGAAGGATGATGAACTCTATCAATATATCGAGCTTGCGAACATATCTACCAACGGAAACATTAATGGATTCATTGAGGCGCAAGGCAAAGAATTACCAACCCGGGCAAGACGTAAAGTCAATTCCGGGGATGTTATTGTTTCGACAATTGAGGGGTCGCTTTCAAGTATCGCCCTAATTGCGGATGATTTAGATAATGCTTTATGTTCAACGGGCTTCTTTGTTATCAAATCAGATGGAATTAATTCCCAGACCTTGCTTGTTTTGCTCAAGTCGGTGGTTGGGCAATTACAGCTTAAGAAGGGATGTTCAGGCACAATCTTAGCGGCCATAAGCGATGATGAGTTTAAGCGCATTATTCTGCCGGAATTGTCCTTAAGCATTCAGGAAAATATTAAAAATAAAATCTCGAAAATGTATGCCACCAAAGCGTTGTCAAAAAATCTTCTTCGTATCGCCAAGCAGGGTGTTGAAATGGCAATTGAAAAAACGGAGAAAAAAGCTCAAGACTGGATTGAAATCGAATTGAAAGCATTGCAAAAATGATTATCACGCTTGACGGGCCGGCGGGGAGCGGCAAGAGCACCACCGCCCGCGCACTGGCCAAAAAACTGGGGGGGGTGTATCTCGATACCGGCGCGATGTACCGCTCCGTGACGCTGCTGGCGCTGGAAAGCGGGACGAACCCCGCCGACGCCGCGAAACTGGACGCCATTGCCGGCGCTATCGCCATCGATTTTCAGGAAGCGGAAGGCGGCCAAAAAGTTTTTGTCAACGGACGCGAGGTTACCGCCGCCATCCGCACCCCCGAGATCGACGCCAGCATATCCGCCGTTTCGGCGCACCCCGGCGTGCGGGAAAAAATGGTGGCGCAACAGCGCGGCATCGCGCAAAAACACAAGACGGTGATTGTGGAAGGACGCGACGCCGGCAGCGTCGTTTTTCCGAACGCCGACCATAAATTTTTCCTTAGCGCCAACCCCGCCGAACGTGGCAAGCGGCGCGCCTTGCAAACGGGGGAACCGGCGGAAAAGGCGCAAGAGATTGCAAAACATATAGTTGAACGCGACGCCAAGGATTCCAGCCGGCTGGTTTCACCTTTGGTGGTTCCGCGCGGGGCTGTTGAAATAGACAACTCCCATTTAAGCCTTGACGAGACTATCGAAAAAATCTTACAATTTCTCGCTTAATGCGGCAGGCGCCGCAAATTTTGTAAATCAGGAGGTTTTAACGTAATGACTAACATTGTCGGTTCCCGTCCCGCAGCCGGGGTAAGTTTCGAGGAAAAAGAATACACGTCCGCGGAACTCGCGGCGATCTACGATGACAGTATTCGCAATTTTAAGGCCGGGGAGGTTATCACGGGCGTGGTCGTCGCCATCACCCCGGACTCGGTCGTCGTCGACGTCGGGTTCAAATCCGAAGGGATCATCCCGATCGACGAATTCGGCGGATTCACCAAAGACATAAAGATCGGCAGCGAGATCGAGGTATACATCGAAGAGACCGAAAACGACGACGGCGTCATGGTCTTCTCGCGCGAAAAAGCCCAACGCCAGAGCTGCTGGGAAATCATCCACAAGAAATACGAAGCCAACGAGATCGTCAAGGGCGTCGTTGTCGGCAAGATCAAGGGGGGGCTTGCGGTCGATATCGGCATCAAGGCGTTCCTGCCGGGATCGCAGATCGACATCCGCCCGCCGAAAAACCTCGACGCCCTCCTGGGCCGCGAATTCGAGTTCCGCATCATCAAGATGAACAGCAAGCGCGGCAACATCGTCCTTTCCCGCCGCGTGCTCATCGAAGAAGAACGCAAAGTCACCAAGGATTCCACCCTGTCCCAACTGGAAGAGGGCAAGTGCGTGGAAGGCGTGGTCAAGAACATCACCGATTACGGCGCGTTCATCGACCTGGGCGGCGTCGACGGCCTGTTGCACATCACCGACATGAGCTGGGGCCGCATCAACCACCCGAGCGAACTGCTGAAGGTGGGCGACACCGCAAACGTGATCGTGCTGAAATTCGACAAAGAGACCGAGCGCGTATCGCTGGGCCTCAAGCAGCACACCCCGGATCCGTGGGTGAACGTTGAAGAGAAATACCCCATCGGCAAGCGCATCAAGGGCAAAGTGGTGAGCGTGACCGACTACGGCGCGTTCCTCGAGCTGGAAAACGGCGTGGAAGGGCTGGTGCATATCTCCGAAATGACCTGGAGCAAGCATGTCCGGCACCCCAGCCGCATCGTGACCATCGGGGATGAAGTCCAGGCCGAAGTGCTCAACATCGACAAGGAAAAAAAGCGCATCTCGCTGGGCATGAAACAGCTCATCCAGAACCCCTGGGAGAAGATCGAGGAACAGTACCCGATCGGCACCACCGTGGAAGGAACCGTGCGCAACCTCACCGATTTCGGCGCCTTTGTGGAGCTGGAAGACGGCGTGGACGGCCTGATCCACATCTCCGACATGAGCTGGACCCAGAAAGTGAAACACCCCTCGGAACTTCTCAAGAAGAAGGACCAGGTGAAGTGCAAAGTGCTCAAGATCGACAAGGAAAACGAGCGCATCTCGCTCGGCCTCAAGCAGCTTGAGCCCGATCCGTGGGAGACCGTCGCATCGAAGTACACCATGGGGCAGGACGTGAAAGCCAAGATCGTGAAGGTGACCAACTTCGGCGCCTTCGCCGAGATCGAGCCGGGCATCGAAGGGCTTATCCACATCTCGCAGATCGGCGATAAACGCGCCCCCGCCAACGCCCGCAAGGAGCTGAAAATCGGCCAGGAGGTCGACGCCAAGATCATCAAGGTTGACCTCGAAGCCAAGAAGATCGGCCTCTCCATGAAGGCCTTCTCCACCGGGGAAGCCGGCGAAGGCGAGTATGAGATCGTAGACTTCCCGGACGAAGAATAACCCGTCCGCACAATGGAAAACCCGGCCAATAGCTCCCATAAAAAAGGGCTGCTGGCCGGGTTTGTTCTTTTAATCGCCCTTTCCGTCGGCTTCATCGCCCTCATCTCGTTCCTTCCTTTCGGCGGCGGCTCAAGCGGCGAAACAATCAAGTCCATCGGCAAAGATAAAATCGGCGTGGTCGAAGTCTTCGGCACCATCATGACCGCCGACGAGACCGTAAAACAGATAAAGAACTACGCCAACGACAAGGCGATAAAGGCGATCATCATCCGCATCGATTCCCCCGGCGGGGCGGTCGCCCCCTCGCAGGAGATACACGACGCCATCCTCGCCGCGCGGCGGAAGAAAAAAGTCGTCGCCAGCATGGCCACCCTCGGCGCGTCCGGCGGCTACTACATCGCCGTGGCGGCCGACAAGATCATCTGCAACCCCGGCACGCTCACCGGCTCCATCGGCGTCATCATGAACCTGATGAACGTGCAGGAACTGATGGGGAAAATCGGCGTGCAGCCGATGGTGGTGAAAAGCGGCGAGTTCAAGGATACCGGCTCGGCCTTCCGCCCGATGACCGAGCGCGAAAAGAAGGTGGTGCAGGAAATGATCGACGACGTGTACGGCCAGTTCGTCACCGCCGTGGCCAAAGGGCGCAATATGCCCGAAACGAAGGTGCGGGAACTGGCCGACGGCCGCGTCTACACCGGCAACCAGGCGAAGAACAACGGCATGGTCGACGCGCTGGGCGGGATGGAAGAAGCGGTGAAACTGACGGCGCAGCTCGCCGGCATCAGCGGCGAACCGGCGCTGGTGCGCCACGAAGAAAAAATGCTCTGGCTGAAAGAGCTGATGAGCGAAAAAACATCCCTCGCCGGCAAATTCGACTGGCTGATGAACGAAGTCGCCGTCCACAAGCCCGGCGTCTACTACCTCTGGTCGATGAACTGACCGGGCGCGGCCTGGAGCGTGATTCGCGATTCAGTCAAAGGCAAATCCAGGAATTTTCTCCACGACACTCGTCCCTGATGATTTGTTATTTCCGCCCCGTATCAAGTACAAAGCAAAGATGTCATCCCCGCGAAGGCGGGGATCCAGTATTTATCCTTGACGTACGTCATTTTTAACGTATGCGAACCAGCAATTAATCCTGTGTCTACCTTTGGTCGATAAACTAACCTGGCGCGGCCTAGTGGCAGATCGTCCAATTTTCCAACGAAGGGTGACGATTGGAAAAGTTGGGGAGCCTAGTCAAAAATTCCTTTGGCGCGGAGGAACGCCGCGCCCTGCAATGCGCGATCCAGCGGAATCCGGCGGTTGATCTCCATCACCCGGATGGTATCCGGCTTTAAAAACCCTTTCACCATGTCCCAATCCACCGCGCCGCAGCCCGGCTCGTTATGGTCGGTGTAGCCGTTCACCACATCGTGCAGGTGCATGCCGACGAGGCGGCTGCCGAACGTCTCCAGCATTTTGCGGTGCGGGATGCCGAAGAGCGTCTGAAGCGTGTGGGCGTGGCCGGTATCGTGCCAGTAATGCAGGTTGCCGCCGTCGAACATATTGAAGATGACGCCGAATTCCTCGAAGAGCGGGAACTCGCCAAAGTAATACCGGTTTTCCAGCCCCACCTTGACCCCCGCCTTTACCGCCGCCCCGTTTATCGCGTCCAGGCTTTTTAAGGTCTGGGCGAACGGCCTCCGCGCGGCGGCCACCCGCTTGACCAGCAGCGCCTCCCGCGCCGCTTCGGCCTCCGGGCCGTCCAGCTTTCCCTCATCGCAAAAGCGCATCATGGTTTTGTGCGCATTGAGTTCTTCCGAAATGGCGCCGCAATGCAGCACCACCGCCCCCGCCCCGATACCGGCCGCGCGGCGGAGCGTTTCGATAACGTCGCGCACCCCCCTCTTCCGCTGTTCATCATCGAGGTCGGAGATCAAAAATTCCTCGGCCCCCTTGCCGCGGCCCGGCGCGGAGGGGCAAACGGCGTGCAACGACGAAACGCGGATTCCCCAGGCCTCGCGGTTTTTTTCAATCGCCTCAAACAGCGGCGCGCCCACGCGGAACTCCAGTTCCAGCGCGTTCATGCCGGTTTCCTTCATTGCCGCGATCAACGCGGGCGGGTCGGTCAGCTCTTCCGACCGCCAGCAGGTGGATATGGCGCAGAGGCTCATCGCTTTCCTTTCACGGCAGCGGCGCTCCGGCGGGCGTGGCGCTGAACGAGGCCCGCCCCTTCATCCAATAATAAAGGCAGAACGGCCAACTCGCCGCCTCCGCCGCCAGCATGTACGGGTGCGGCCCGCCCCGGTAATAGGAGAGCATATTTTCGCCGATGTCTTGCAGCGGAAAATACTCCCATCCCCCCAACAGCGGCCACGCGAAGATGTGCGGATAGGGCCAATCTTCGATCAGGTGAAACGCCGCGCCCGCGGCCACTGCCGCCAACGTTGCGCGGTGGCGCGGCATCAGCCGAAATAAAAGGTAAAACCCGATAGCCAAGACGGCCGCCGAATGGGCGATGCCGCGCGGCGGCCACCCGGCCAGCAGATAGAGCGGCTTATCCACGAGGTCCGGCAGCATCGCCCCCAGCAGCAATGGATAGAGCGGGCGCAACACGGACGCTTTTCCCATTGTTGCGCCGCGAACGGCGTAAGTGACGGTAAGGTGTCCCGCGTACATCTCCGGCGTGCTCCCTGTTTTTTTTACTGGACGGGGCCGTGGCGGGCATTAACGCGCATAAAAAAAGGGGGCCGCGGCCCCCTTTTAAATCCGTGCGCTCCGCCGTATGGCATTCAGCGCTGTTCTTCCTTCTCCAGCTTTTTGCCGGTTTCGCCGGCGCGCTGGCGCACCCCTTCCTTGTCCCACGCTTTTTCCGGGGGCGGTTGCTTGGCGCAGGCGGCGGCCAACAACAGCGCCGCCACCGCGAAAACAGTCAGTTTACGCATGATCTTTCCTTTCGTCAGCCGGAATTAGCGCTTGGCCTCTTCCTTCTCCAGCTTTTCAAGCATCTTGTCGGCGTTGGCCCGGACGTATTCCTTCATCTTGTCGGTCAGCTCCGCCTTCTTGGCGATGGCGTCCTTGAACTTGTCCATATCCAGCCGGGACAGGGAGTAGAACATGCCGGATGCGCGGTCCTGGCAGCGGTCCGCGATCATGACGCCGTTGAGCGTCTGCTTCACCACCGTCTTCTTGACGACTTCCACATGCTGCTCTTCCGAAGCCTTGTCGGCGGCGGAGGTGGATGCCATGTAATCGTTCATCAGCGAGGCGGTATAGACCTCGAACTGCTTGGCCATTTCGCTGATGGAGCGGTTATCGGCCGTTTCCCGCAACAGCGAGGGGTTGCTGATGTTGGACGCCATGCCGACGCCGTAGAACACCTTGCCGATATCGGCCGGAAAGGCCATCGCCCCCTGCATGGTCCATGCGGGAAGTTCGCGCCCATCGGTGCAATACGATTTTGGCGGCGGGGGCGGCGCGCTGGCGCACGACGCGAGGAGCGCCACAAGTCCCATTACCGTGACCGCTTTCATAAATTTCATCGGTATATTTCCTCCAAAAGTATGTTGTCCGCAATGGCTTTGCCGGGATTCAACCGGCGCAATCATTCTACCACCCGTCCCGAAACCGGGGCGGTTTTAAATTTTCTCTTCCGGGCTGACCGGCGGCTGTTCGGGCTTCTTGACGGTTGCAGTTTTGATGCGGCTGTCAAACAGGCCGTCCATCGCGTCCGCCTCGGCATAGTGCTGCCCCAGTTCGTTCCTGATAATGACCACGTTATCCTTGAGCGAAATGACGTTCAGCAGCAGCCGCGCAACCCGTTCGCCGGCGAACGGCGCGCGCATCAGGCGGTTCAGTTCGTCCGGCAGGTTCATGAGCGAATCGGGAAGCCGCGCCATCGCGATGAAAACAAGCGCGGAAGCGTCGATGTGCAGGCCCTTGACAAGCCCCACCGCGGCCTGCACGTTTACCGCCAGTTCCCGCTGCTCCGGCGTGAAGGCGGTGGTCTGCCGTTTCACCTTCGCCAATTCCAGCTTCCACGCGCCCAGCAATTCTTCATAGCGGGCCGCGGCACTGTCGTATTCCTTCCGGTGCGCCGCCATTTCGTTTTCCAGATCGGCTATTTCGGCGGCGTTCTTATTTTTATCTTCGTCCTTGAGTTTTTTTATCTGCATCGCGGCGTCGTTCATGTCGCGCACGGCGCGCTTTTTTCCGTCCTCCGTTTCCAGCATGTCGCCGCGTATCTTTTGGAGCTGCTCCTGGTTATCCGCCAGCGAAATGACGGCGTCTTCCAGATTCGCGAAGTATTCCGCCGGCGCGTTCTCGAACTTCCCCTCGAAATGCGCCCGCTGCGGCACGAAGTCCGGCGTATAGCGGAGGAAGCGGTAAAACGACTTGTTGAAAACCGGGTTGTAGTCCCCCCCCAGCGTTCTTTGGCCGTACGCGCGGATGGCGTCGTTATCCGGCGGGATGTCCACATATTGGCGCCGGTAGTGCAGGCTGGGAGCGCTGTCGAACAGGATTGTTTGCAGATAGAGCGTCCGGATGCGGATGAACGACGGCCTGAAAACCGATCCGGGGCTGAAAATCGCGTCCTGCGCGGCGATGGCGGCCAGTTTTCCCATGTCGCCCGCCGGAATCGTTTTATCGCAGTCCTGCGGCCACCGGGAGCCGGCGGAGAACGGCATGGCGTGCAGCATGATGTCTTCCAGCTCCAGCACGCGCGCGGCGGTATTCACCCGGTCGACCACCATTTCCACGCTGGGCGGCTCCTGCGTGGCCTGATACGCTTCCAGCGCCGTGGCGCACGAGCCGATGAACGGCAGCGCCGCCAGCAAGGCAAAAAGCGCGGCGCGCCGCTTTGTCAACCCCACGCCCTTCTCCGCGCCGCCCCTACTCGGAGCCTTGCATGTCCCGTTCAAGTTTTTTCCTGATGTCGGCCACGCACTGATCCGCCGCGATCAGGCCGATGGCATCGGCATCCTGCGCCGCCCCCCCCACGCCGCGGCACTTGACGTCGATGACGCTCACGGTGCGGTCCTTGAAGTAGAGCGCCCCCTTGAAAAAATAAAAGCGCGCCTTGTACTGCCCGTCGGCGGAAAGTTTCTCTTTGTCGAATTCCAGGGTGAAGCCGCCGTAGATGGTCTCGGCCTTCCCGTCGCACAATTTCGAATACGTTCCCTGCGCGCACGGGAGATATTTTATTTCGGGCGTCACCATCCCCACCCCCATATCGCGCATCACCTTTCCCATGGCGGCGGAAACGCGCCGCTCCAGATCGTCAGGCTTGTCCGGATGCGCCAGCGGGAAAAGCATCAGGCTCTTGCTGGTGAACTGTTTCCGGGCACGCTCTTCCATCTCCTTTTGCACCGCCGCCACATCCTCGCGGGAAACGGTTACCAGCGTCCAAAGCTGGCAGTTTTTCCGGTCCAGCCATTTCTCTTTCGTCTTCGCGCCGCGCAGCAGCGCGGTCACCCGCGTTTCGGTCTCGGCGGTGATTTCCTGGTCGCTCCAGCGCCCCTCCTGCCGCGCGATATCGGTGAACGTGCTTTTAACCGTCACGGTGATTTCCTTGCCGAGGTTTGTCAGCGCGTTGGCCTGCGAGGCGTCGATCTGTTCCTGCGGCTCGCGCATCGGACCGGCCACCCCCACCCCCACGTAATAGCCGGGCATTTCGGGGCGCTTCTCCACCCATGCGGGCATCGGGCTTTCGGGGAGATAGCTGCAATTGGCGGCGCGGGCGCTCCCCGCGCTTACGCACAAGGAGGCAAGCGCCGCGAAAAATAAAACGGCCGTTCGGCGTGGCATCGGCCTACTCCTTCATCCGTTCTTTTTGCTCGGCCGCCTTGAGCGCGTTTTCCGCGCGGGCCAGCGCTTCGATGTAGAGCGTATCCTTGTCATTCTCGGCGGCGCGTTTGTAGTCCTTGATCGCCTTCCGCAGGTCGCCGCGGGCTTCCCACGCGACGCCCCGGTTATAGAGGGCGTTGTGGTCTTTGGGAAACTGGTTGATCCGCTTCGTCCATATCTGCACCGCCATCTCCCAGTTGCTGCCCATGGCGGCGGTAATCCCCTGATCGTCCGGGGAGACCGGCTTGAAAACGCGCACCTCCTGCCGGGTGGTGGGAATGAACATCGACACGAACGAACGGGCGACGCGGTCCACCAGCACATCGCGCACCTCCGCCTCCGAAGCGCCGGGACGGTTGGTATCCTTGTTCACAACGAAGGTGCGCCACACCTGCCCGTTATAGAGCAGCGAGAAGTTCGCCGACAGGGCGCCGGAGCCCATGCCAACGGCGCACTTGTCCACGGCGCCGGTCACGTCGACGGCGGCGGATCCCCCCTCTTCAAACCCGGCGATCTCCTTTTTGAAAATGCCGGCGTTGACGATGAGCGACCCGATTTTCGTCTGGAGCGGCGCGGCGCAGTTTTTATCCCCCGTTATCTCGCGCACGTTGATCGTGTTGATGTCCCCGCTCAGCGCCTTCAGGTCCACCTGCGGCGTCACGGTTACATCGACCAGCACGCCTTTCTGCTGCGTGGTGGCGCAGGCGGCGGTGAACAGGAAAACCGAAACGGCGAAACACCTTGCCCAGCGAAACCGGATATTGTCCATGCTTGATACTCCATAACTAATGATACCGGGATTGAAGTTGGCTCCATTTTTACCAGAAACCCCGGAATAGTCAATCGGCGGAGCCGGCGCGCGATAAAAGATATTTACAAAACGGACGCAAGGGAAGATGATTGGGGGGAGGGAAAAACGGACGATGCAGGTGATTATTTTGCGTTACGCGCCGGACGCGCCGGAAATCCGCGTCTCGCTGGACGCGCACCGCGCGTTTCTCAACCGCCATTTGGGCAACGGCGATTTCGTCTGCTCCGGGCCGCTGCCCGAACGCGCCGGCGAAGTGATCATCGCCCGGCGGAAAACGCGGGAGGACATTACGAAGGTGATGGAGAAGGAGCCGTATGTGGCGGCCGGTTCCGCCACCTTTGAAGTTTTCGCCTTCAACCCCTCGGCCTACGCCGATGGTTTCGAAAAGTTTTTATAGCCGCCGCGCCGTTTATTCCTTATTGCGCGGGGATACCGTCCTTGAAAATGAAGTAGGCCGCCCCGATCAGGCAAAAACCCGCCCAGACGAAATTCCGCGTGATCGGCACCCCCATGTACAGAAGCGCGAATCCGGCGAAAATTATCATCGTGATGATCTCCTGCATCACCTTGAGTTGCGGCAGCGTGAAGTAACCGTAGCCGATCCGGTTCGCCGGCACCTGGAAGCAGTATTCGACGAATGCGATGGCCCAACTGATCAGGATGGCGACGTACAGCGGCTGCATCTTCAGGTTTTTGAGGTGCCCATACCACGCGATGGTCATGAAAACGTTGGAGAGCGATAAAAACAAAACCGTGCGCCACATATATTTTAAAATCCTCCTGATCTTTTTATTATAAACCGTTAACGGGAAAAACGCTTTTTCCCCTTCGCGCCGCCCCGCCGCGGCCCATCCTTCGGGCGGGCGTGAACGCCGCCGTGCATTTTGTACCAATAGCCGGTTCTGCGCAAAAGCTCCTGGTTCTCCAGCTTGTTCGGCTGCAAGAGCGCCTGCTGAATCTTGCGGTCTTTCCACTCCCGCGCCACCCATAGCGGCCGCTTGGTGGCCGGATCGATGCCGCTGTGATACATGGCGGTGGCCAGCGTCATCGGGGTGGGGATGAACGCCTGCACCTGCTGCACGCGCCAGTTGCGGCGCTGGAGGTAGGCGCCGACCTCCTCCATCTGTTCGTGCGTGCAGCCGGGAAAACCGCTGATGAAGTACGGCACGAGGTACTGCTCTTTTCCCGCCTCATGCGTTGAATTTTGGAAAAATTCGACAAATTCGTCAAAGCTCTCCATCCCCGGCTTTTTCATCAAATGCAGCACCTCCGGGTTGAGATGCTCCGGGGCTACCTTGAGCTGCCCCCCGACGTGGTGGGCGATGAGGTCGCGCAGATATTTGTGGCCGGCTTTTTTATCGGCCAGCGCGATGTCGTACCGCAGGCCGGAGCCGATGGATATTTTTTTCACTCCCGGCAGTGTGCGCGCTTTTTCCAGAAGCTTCACCTGCGGCGTGTGATCAGTGACGAGGTGCGCGCAGATTTTCGGGAAAACGCACGACAGCTTGCGGCAGACGCCCTGTATCTCGATGCTCTTGCAGTTGAGCCGCCACATGTTCGCCGTCGGCCCGCCGATGTCGGTGACCTGCCCCTTGAACGCGGGGTGTTTCGTCATCGCGGCCAGCTCTTTCAGGATGCTCTCTTCGGTGCGCGACGAAACGATGCGGCCGTGATGCAGCGTGATGGCGCAGAACGAACACCCGCCGAAACAGCCGCGCGTGGCGATGACGGAGAACCGGATCATCTCCGCCGCCGGTATCCGTTCCTTGTACAAGGGGTGCTGTTCGCGCGTGAACGGCAGTTCGTAGAGAGCGTCGAACTCTTCCGTGGTGATCGGTATCGACGGCGGATTCGCCACCACCGCCGTCTTGCCGTGCGGCTGAACCAGCCGCTTGCCGTTGTAGGGGCTGGCTTCTTCCTCGGTGAGAAGCGCGGCGCGGGCGAATTTCTTTTTGTCGTCGCGCACCTCGTGGAACGAGGGGAGCAACAGCCGCGGCTGAAGCGCCAGCGCCTCGTCAATGGGCATTTGGCAGACCACGCCGCGTTCGCCGCGCAGCGTGCGTAGGGCGGATTGCGCCGCCTCGCCGCGCAGCGATACCGCCGCGCCCCCTTCGGCGTCCGACGCCGCCGCCAGTTCCTTTGCGATGCGGACGGCAAGCCGCTCCCCCATGCCGTAGACCAGCAGGTCGGCGGGGGCGTCCAGCAGTATCGAGGGGCGCACCTTGTTCTGCCAGTAGTCGTAATGGGCCACACGGCGCAGGCTGGCCTCCACCCCGCCGATAACGATGGGGGTATCGGGAAACGCCTCGCGCGCAAGGCGGGCATAGACGGTGGTGGCATAATCCGGCCTTTTTCCCCCAACGCCGCCGGGGGCGTACTGATCGTCGCTGCGCTGGCGCTTGTTGGCGGTGTAGTTGTTTATCATGCTGTCGACCGTGCCGGACGAAACGCCGATGAACAGCCGGGGCCGCCCCATGCGGGCGATGTCCTTGGTGGAGTGGTGATCGGGCTGCGCCACAATGCCGACCTTGAAACCCTGTTGTTCCAGCAAGCGCCCCAGCAGCGGAATGCCGAAGCTGGGATGGTCTATGTATGAGTCGCCGGTGATAAGAAGCACGTCCAGTTCGCGCCAGCCGCGCCACTCCATCTCCTGCCGTGTGGTGGGAAGGAAACTCCTCACGCTTTCGCGGTACGCCTGCGCGCCGGGGGCCGCGTTGTGGCGGGCGTTGGAATTTGCCCTGTGGTGCGCGTTGCCTGGTGTCTTATACTTCATCTTTCCAGAATATCAGAAATCCGCACGGCGGGATTCCACATTTGCCGCTCACGCGGCAAAACGGCGACAGGAGTGTCGCCGCTACCGGGGGAAACACCGGGAGAGGCCGGCCCGGAGGGCCGATGTGCACAATAACATATACGTGCTGAGAACTTGTACCTGCCGGGGAAGGGTCGTCCTTGCCGTGGCGGAGGGGGCGTGATATTGTACAGGTTGTTGTACATATATAGGAGTGTGCCATGAAGGCGATCAGCTACACGGAAGCGCGGCAGAAACTGAAAGACGTTATGGATGCCGTCTGCGAGGATCACGAACCTGTGGTGGTCACCCGCAAAAGGGGCGAGAACATCATCATGATGAGCCAGGAGGATTACGACTCGCTGGCGGAAACGGATTACCTGCTTTCCACACCAGCCAACGCAAAGCGCCTGCTGGCGTCGCTTGAAGAGGCCAAACGGGGGAAGACGACGCCCCTTGCCAAGCTCAAGCTGTGAACATATCGTTCACCCCCACCGCGTTCGATGACCTCCGCTACTGGATGCGGCATGACCGGAAAACCGCCGATCGGATCATGGCGCTCATCGAGGAGATAAAAAGAAATCCGTTCACCGGTTCCGGCAAGCCGGAGCCGCTGAAATTCCAGCTTGCGGGCTGCTGGTCCCGCAGGGTTTCTGTGGAACACCGTCTTGTGTATCTGGTCAAAGACGGTGAAATTGTCGTGCTTGCCTGCCGCCACCATTACCGGTAGCGGCAACCGCTCACTGTGGCGGCGAAACGGGCCGGGAATCCGCCGGGGGGGCGAGGTGCTTTATCAGCGTCACGCGGGAACCGCCGTTGCCGTAGTAAACCGAGTCGAACTGCCGCGAAGCAATTACAATTCCCCGCCCGCTCGGCTGCTTCAGCCGTTCATGCAGCCCGTCCTTGCCGATCCGCAGGTAGCGCTCGAAGTCGAAGCCGGGGCCGTCGTCTTCCACGGTGACGGCCACCTTGTCATGCAGGAGGCTGATGCAAACCTCTATCCGTCCGCCGCGCCGTTCCCGCTCGCGCTTCATCAGTTCTTCGGCGTAGCGGTCGGAGCGTATCAGCTCGGCCTTGAGCTGTTCCCCCAGCCCGAGGCAGCCGTGCTCGTGGGCGTTCATCAGGAACTCGTACAGCGCGTACACGAACGCCTTGTCGCGGTTGGCAAGACGCCGCGGCTCCAGCTTGCGGAAGAGCCACGCATGCGCGCGCGGTATCTCGCTCAACCGCGGCTCGATGATGATCCGGTCCAGGTTCCCCTCGAAGGCGGGGTTTTCCTTTATCTCCTGATAAAAGCGGTGGCGGGCGAGGGCGTTCACCACCACGTTTATCAGCAGATGTTCCTCGGCCGGCTTCACCAGATAGTCCTGCACGCCGTAGTGCAGCGCGTCGAGCGACATGAAGGGGTCGTTCACGGCGGTGCAGATGACGAAGGGGATGAACCGGTTTTCGAAGTTGATTTTGGCGAACTCCACGCCGTCGACTTGCGGCATCAGGATGTCGGATAGCACCAGGTCAATGGTATGCCCAAGCGCTTCATACAGCTTCAGCGCCGCGCCGCCGTCCGCCGCCTCCAGCACATTGAAGCCGTGCTTGCGCAAAATCATCCCCGCCGCATGGCGCCAGATATCGTCATCCTCGGCCACCAGCACGGTGGCGCCGCGCCAGTAGTCCGGCTTCATGAACGCCAATGCGGGCTTGCCGCCGGGCGTGGTATCGCTCTTTGTCTCCATGTCCCCCCATCCGGTATTGGCTTCAGCCGCGTGACGCATCGCCGCGCAATGGCGCCTTTGTTGGAAAAATAATATCACCAACGGAGAGAATATGGCATCCCCCCAAAGGGTGGAAAGCCGATAATTATTTTCCGCACCCGCCAGGCGGGAAAAAGGGCGGAACCGGCACGCGCGGCCTGTTACTCCCCGGTGTGGGCGAAATCGATGTACGGCCTCAGCTCGTCGAACCCCTTCCCCTTGCGGAGCACCACCGGATCATCCTTTGTGAAATCGATGATGGTGGAGGGTTCGTTGTCCACCGGCCCGCCGTCGATCACCACCGCGACCGCCGCCAAAAAAGCGTGGGAAAGGTCGCCGATCGCGTTGATCGGCTGGTCGCTGGAAAGATTCACCGACGTGGTGATGATCGGCCCGCCGAATTCTTTCGCTATCGTCAGCGGTATCTGGTGGTTCGGAATGCGGATGCCGACGGTGTGTTCGGTGCTCATCATCTTGCGCGGCACGCCGGAGCTTGACGGCAGAACAAAGGTGTACGGCCCCGGAAGCACCCGCCGCATCACCCGGTGGGCGGCGTTTGATATCTTGGCGAAGTGCGCCGCATCGGCGATATCGTTCACGATAAAGCTGAACGGTTTGTTGCTGGGGCGGTTCTTGAGCTGGTTCAGCTTGTCCAGCGCCTTGCCGTTGCGCATGTCGCAACCAATGCCGTAGATGGTGTCGGTGGGATAAATGATCAGTTCGCCGCCGCGCAACGCCTTGAGCGTTGCATCCAGCATCCGCTTTGAAAGCCCTGAAAAAACCGTCGCCGCCATATACCGCCCTCACTAAGGAATAACCGTTGATGAAAAGTCTTTCCCTCTGTTGAGTATATGCCATCCGGATTTTCGGTAACAGCGATAAAGCGCCGCGCCACGGCCCCACCGCGTGTGGTAAAAATACGGGCATGGAGCAACATCGGGTGGCGGCGTTCCGGCGCACAGTATATGCCCATTTTGCGAAAGAGGGACGCGCCCTGCCGTGGCGCGAAAAGGTGACGCCGTACCGCGCTTTCGTTTCCGAGATCATGCTGCAACAGACGCAGGCGCCGCGCGTGGCGGAGTTCTTTCCCCGGTTCGTAAAACGGTTTCCCAACTGGAAACGGCTTGCGGAAGCGGAACTCAAGGATGTGCTGGCCGCATGGCAGGGAATGGGCTATAACCGCCGCGCCCGGTTTTTGCGCGAGGCGGCGAAGCGCGTGACCGCTGAATTCAAGGGACGCCTGCCGGACGATCCGGCGGTGCTGGTCACCCTCCCCGGCGTCGGCAAGGCCACCGCCGCCAGCATCGCCGCCTTCGGTTTCAACAAACCGGCGGCATTCATCGAAACCAATATCCGCGCCGTTTTTATCCACCATTTTTTCCGCGGCCGCGAAAGGGTGACGGACGCCGAACTGCTGCCGCTGGTGGAGCGGACGCTCGACAAAAAAAATCCGCGCCGGTGGTATTCGGCGTTGATGGATTACGGCACCGCCCTGAAGCGGCTGCACAAAAATCCGGCGCGCCGCTCGGCGCACCACCAGCGGCAATCGAAATTCGAGGGGAGCATCCGGCAGGCGCGCGGCGCGCTGTTGAAAACGCTTTTGGCCGCGGGAAAGGGGATGACCGCAGCCGCGCTTGCCCGGCAAACTTTGCTCACGGAAGGGCGCGCGGCGGCGATATTGGCGGTTCTGGCCGAAGAGGGTTTGGTGAAAAGAAGAAAAGACCGTTTTCGGCTTTAACGCCGCTTGGCGAACCGCATCGCCGCGAATCCGGCGGCGGGGGAAAGGCCGTCTTCGGCGCACACTGTTTTTGGCGGTTCTTCCCCCGGGCCGAAAAAGAGGGCCGATGCGGCCCGCACAAAAACGAAACCGGCCGCTTCAGCCATTGCCCGCACCGCCGCCGAAGTGTAATACCGCCCGCGCGAATACACCGGATGCCCCTCTTCCGCCATCAGCGCATAGGCCGTTCCCCACGCCCCTTCGCGCGGCACGAAGCCGATCACAAGCGCACCTTCCGGCTTTAGCGCGCGGGCGGTTTCACGCAATGCGGCGGAAGGATTTTTTAAAAAGCAGAGCGTCATCATTATCAGGCAGCCTTCCAGCGCGCCGCCTTTCACCGGCAGCGCGGCGGCATCGGCGGCGCAGACGGCCACTTTTCGGGCGCGCGCGGACAAAAGCATATTTCGCGCCGTGTCAAAACCGTACCGGATGCCAAGCCCCGCGGCAAAGCGTCCCGTCCCCACGCCCAGTTCCGCCCATCCGTCACCCGCCGCCCCCACCCGTTGCAGGGCTGCAAGTTCGGCCGCGAAAACCGCTTTCCCGCGCGGTGTGCCATACCATGCGTCGTATTGCTCCGCGATCCCATCGAAAATATCCATACGCACATTATAGGGCCGCCGCCAGCGCCGCCATCAGGCTCCTGACGTATTTTTACCGCCCTGAAGGAACGGGGTGTTGCGAGCAAATAGAAATGTCCGGTTTTGGAGCACATTACTTGTCCGGTTTTCCAAAATTACCTTAGCCGTGATTCTTTTTCAAGCGGCCTTCTTTTTTGTCTGTTTTACCTCCTTTCCCGTTACGTCGTAAAGCG
>JACRGQ010000058.1 GCA_016217735.1 Nitrospinota bacterium | reverse complement strand
TTTCCGGAAAGAGATTCTTCGTCGCTCCGCTCCTCAGAATGACACACGCAGCTCACAGCAGCAGCTTGTCGCAAAAACTGAAATATCCTTTTTTGCCGATGATGATGTGATCCAACACCCGTATGCCGACGACCTCGCCGGTGGCGGCCAGTTTTTCGGTGATCGCCTTGTCGCTGCCGCTCGGTTCCGTATCGCCGCTGGGATGATTGTGTATAAGAATGATGGCGGCGGCGCTTTCGCGGATGGCCGGCTTAAAAACCTCGCGCGGGTGGACAATGCTTTTGTCCAGCGAACCTTCCGAGATGGTCACGTCGCGCATCATGGTGTTCTGGCTGTCGAGCAATACGATTTTGAAAACTTCCTTTTTTAAATTACGGAGCAGCGGGCCGAAGTATTTGCCCACCTCGGCGCTGGTCGAGAAGGCTTTGCCGTACGGCGCATGACGCTCCGCCACCATCCGCTTGCCCAATTCCAGGGCACCCTTGAGGGCGACCGCCTGCCACTCCTCCAGCCCCTCGTTGGCAAGCTCCGCCACGGCGGCGTTTTCGATGGACTCCAGCGTGCCAAACTTCTTGATGAGGTCGCGGGCGATGTCGAATGCCGTCTTGCCGGGTATGGCGTCGTCCTGCCCGATGATGAGCGAGATGAGTTGCGCGTCGGAAAGCCCATCGGCCCCGTGGCGCAGCATCCGCGTGACGGGCCGCTCGGTTACGGGCCACTCCTTCGCCGGCTGGCGTGCGTAGCTGCGCGGTTTGTTCATTTTCTTGTCTCATTTAAAAAGATATCCAACTCCCGGTTAAGAGCGGGCAAATGGGATTCCACGATCCCCCATACCGTCTCATCCTCCACGATATCGTATCCATGAACAGCCATATTTCGGAAGCCGATGATCTTGCGATAGCTGTTAATTCGGGTGGCTGTATCAGGTGCAACCTTTGAAAGCCTGTTCAATGCTTCGCCGATGATAATGAGCTGCCGCTCAACGGCTGAACGAAGCAACTTGTCCGAACGGTAATCGGAATACGTTTTACCTTTTACAAATCCAAGTATGGTTCTAGAAGCTTCCAATGCGTCATAGAGATACTTCTCCGGGTCATACGGCATAAACCGGCACCCGTTGTTCGTTCACGCGGCGGATAAAATAGGGGTTTTTCATCGCTCTTGTTTCCACCAGATCGATATGGCAACCAAACAGTTCTTCAAGGCCGGCCAGCAACCCAAAATACCGGTCACAATGTTCCGCGGGAGTGCAAGGATAAAACTCGACCAGAAAATCAATATCGCCAATAGGAGCATCTTCCAGTCCGGCGGCGGAACCAAACAGTTCAAGCCGTTCCACGCGGTATTTCACGCATAGTTCCACCAGCCCCGCTTCATTCATCCGGACCTTTTTGTTCATGCGCTTCAGTTTAGCCTACCCAAGATATATTTCAAACTGTGCGGCTGCCGGGCATATTCTTCAACCTGGGACGGATGGTACTATCGTGCTTCTTTGCCATCTTGTGAATTAACCCCTTCTTTCGGTACATCCTGCCCTGATCCGGCGCAGTCTAAGCAAGATTCATCCTTGGTTTGCTTTCTCTCAATGGTTGCTTCATTATGGGTTTCCTTTCCGTGGCCTCCCATCATTGAGCCGTGGTGCCCAAAGCCAAGAAAAGCCGCGACCATAATCACCATCATGACACCCATGACTATACCCATCTCTTAAAACCCCCATTTAAATGTTTATGAAACCAGCTTGGAGCTTTTCCATCGTCGATTATTCCGGTGGGCCGGGTGCGACAGAGGCGGCATACTTTGCCGGGTTTTTTAGAAATTCCTCACGGCAGGCCGCTGAACAAAAATAATAGTCGTTTCCCCCGTGCGCAACGTGGCGGCTCTCGTCTCCCGCCATGCCGCACACCGGGTCGATGCGCCCCTCCATTCCTTCGGCCAGCAGGCGGCAAAACACGTCAACCACTTCAGCATCGAACTGCGTTCCGCGGCCCTCACGCAAAATCGCCATCCCCTTCGCGGCGGGCATGGCGGGACGGTAGGATCGCGTGGAGGTCATGGCGTCGTAGGCATCGATCACCGCCACGATACGCGCGCCACGCGGTATCCGCTCCCCGCGCAAGCCGCTGGGATACCCGGTTCCATCGTACGCTTCATGGTGATGGCGTATGACCTCCGCCGCCCCGGCAAACCTCTTGAAACCCGCCAGC
The DNA here is from genome assembly GCA_016217735.1 of Nitrospinota bacterium. Lineage (NCBI taxonomy): Bacteria > Pseudomonadati > Nitrospinota > Nitrospinota bacterium. The sequence continues at coordinate 11,056 of JACRGQ010000058.1, read as the reverse complement.
ACGTCCGCTCCCCGCGCGGGGTGCCCCTGTATCACCTTGAACTCCCCTTCATCCAGCTTTGCCGGTTTATTGAGGATGGCGTCGGGCACTCCTATCTTGCCGATGTCGTGCAGCATGGCGGCGATAACCACGTCGTTAATCCCGCGCCGTGACATCCCCATTCCCCGGCCAATGCCGGCGGCCCAGTTCTTCACCCGCGCGCAATGCCCTTCCGTATAACCGTCCTTCATCTCTATCAACGAAGAAAAGGAAATAACCAGGCGCATTTCCTCTTCTTCGCTGGCGCGCAATAGAACGGAGAGCCGCCACACGGCTATGGCAAGCGCGGTTGCCAGGACGATAAGCAAAAGGTCGAGCGCCGTCATCACTTCGCCGTGCGAGATCATCCGTTCCTCCTTTCGGGCGCTTCGCGCCCAGCGTCACACAGGCTGTGCGGCCTGCCGATTCACTCCTTGCGATAAACGTGGCTCTTTACCAACACATAGACCACCGGCACCACGAAGAAGCTGGCCAGCACGGTGGTGAGCATCCCCCCCACCATCGGGGTGGCGATACGCTTCATGATTTCGCTGCCGGTGCCGGTGCCGTACATTATCGGCAACAGGCCGCCGATGATGGCCGCCTTGGTCATGATGATGGGGCGCAGCCGCTCGCAGGTGCCGGTGATGACCGCGCCAACAAGGTCGCTTACCGTTTCCATCTTCCCCTCTTTGTGGCGCGCCTCTATGGCGTGCTCGATGTACATTATTTTAAGCACATAGATTTCCACCGCCACACCGGCCAGCGCGATAAGCCCCACCCCCACGGCCACGCTCAGGTTGTAATCCAAATACCAGAGCAGCCACACGGAGCCGATGAGCGCCAGCGGGATGGAGAGCATCACGATAACAATCTCGGTGACGCGGCGGAATTGGAGATAGAGCAGCAGGAAGATAATGAGCAGCGTCATCGGCACCACCAGTTTGAGCCGCTCCTTCGCCCGCTCCATGTATTCGTACTGGCCGCTCCAGGCGATGCTGACGCCCGGCGGCACTTGCACTTTCTCGGCCACCACCCGCTTCGCCTCTTTCACATAGCTCCCCACATCGGTATCCTTGATGTCCACATAGACCCACGCGTTGAGCCGCGCGTTTTCGCTTTTCACCTCGGACGGGCCGGAGGTGAACCGCAGCGTAGCCACCTGTGTAAGCGGTATCTGCGCGCCGGATGGCGCGGGCACCAGCACCCGCCCAAGGTCGGCCATCCCCGCGCGAAGCTCGCGCTGGTAGCGGACGTTTATCGGGTAGCGTTCGCGCCCCTCGACCGTTTCGCCCACCGTCATCCCTCCCATCGCGGCGGCGACGACATCCTGCACGTCCTCCACTTTCAACCCATAACGCCCGATGCGCTCACGGTCGATATCGATATCGATATAGCTCCCCGCGCCGGTCCGCTCGGCGAACGCGGAAAGCGTGGTGGGCATTCCCTTCAGCGCCGCTTCCACCCGCACCGCCACATCGCCTATGGTTTTCAGATCCGGCCCCGCCACTTTTATCCCCACCGGGGTTTTGATGCCGGTGGAGAGCATGTCGATGCGGTTCTTGATCGGCATGACCCACGCGTTGGAAACGCCGGGTATTTTCACGGTTGCGTCGAGTTCCTTGATTAATTTCTCCACGGTCATGCCGGGCCGCCATTCCTCCTTCGGCTTGAATTGGATGGTCGTTTCAACCATGACGAACATGGCGGAGTCGGTGGCGGTTTCGGCGCGGCCTATTTTGCCGAACACCTGCGCCACCTCCGGCACCGTCTTTATCATCCTGTCGGTCTGTTGCAGCATCTCCGCCGCCTTGGTGACGGAAATGCCGGGAAACGCGGTCGGCATATACAGCAGATCCCCTTCGTTGAGCGGCGGCATGAATTCGCTGCCCAGCTTCATGGCCGGATACGCGGTAAGCACCAAAAACGCGGCGGTGACGGCGATAACGGACTTTTTCCACCGCATGATGAAATGCGCCATCGGCGTATAGAAATTCACCAGAAAGAGGTTGATTGGGTTCTTGTGCTCCGGCACGATATCCCCCTTCACGAAGGCGGCCATCATCACCGGCACCAGCGTGATGGCGAGCAGCGCGGAGGCGGCCACCGCATACGTCTTGGTGAAAGCGAGCGGCGCGAACATTTTCCCCTCCTGCGCTTGCAGCGTGAAGACGGGGAAAAACGAAACGGTGATAATGAGCAGGCAGAAAAAGAGGGCCGGACCCACCTCCTGCACCGCCTCCCTGACAATGTCGGCGTGCGCGCGGTTGGCCGGCGCGCGCTCCAGATGCTTGTGCGTGTTCTCTATCATCACAATGGCGGCGTCCACCATCACGCCGATGGCGATGGCGATGCCGCCCAGCGACATGATGTTGGCGTTAAGCCCCTGCATGCGCATGATGATGAACGACGCAAGAATGCCGGCCGGGATGGTGAAAATGGCGACAAGCGAAGAACGGAGATGCATGAGGAAGAGCACGCAAACCAGCGCCACGATGATGAACTCCTCAATGAGCTTTTCCTTCAGGAAAGAGACGGCCCTCTGGATGAGCGCCGAGCGGTCGTACACCGGCACTATTTCCACCCCTTCCGGCAAGCCGGCCTTAAGCTGCGCCAAACGCTCTTTCACAAGGCCGATTGTCTTCAGCGCATCGCCGCCGTAGCGCAGCAGCACCACGCCGCCTGTAACCTGCCCCTCGCCATTAAGCTCGGTGACGCCGCGCCGCCAATCCGGCCCCAGATGCACCACGCCAAGGTCTTTTATGCGGACGGGGATACCGTCCTTGCTCACCATCACAACGATGCTCTCGATGTCGGCTATCGACCGGATGTACCCCTTGCCGCGGATGAGATATTCCCGCTCCGCCATTTCCACCGAGCGGCCGCCGACATCCTTGTTGCTCCGCTTCACCGCGTCCGACACCATCATCAACGGGATGCGGTATGAAGCCAGCTTCACCGGATCAAGCTCTATCTGGTACTGTTTGACGTAGCCCCCCATCGAGGCGACCTCGGAGACCCCCGGCACCTTTTGCAGTTCGTAACGGAGATACCAATCCTGTAACGTGCGGAGTTGCGCGAGATCGTGCTTGCCGGTGCGGTCCACCACCGCGTATTCGTAAACCCAGCCGACACCGGTGGCGTCCGGCCCGATGACCGGCGTCACGCCCTTGGGGAGCCGCCCCTGCGCGAAGTTGAGATATTCCAGCACACGTGAGCGCGCCCAGTAGAGATCGGTGCCGTCCTCAAAGATGATGTAGACGAACGACATGCCGAAAAACGAATAGCCGCGCACCACCTTGGCGTACGGCACCGAAAGCATGGCGGTGGTGAGCGGATAAGTGACCTGATCCTCCACGATCTGCGGCGCTTGTCCCTCAAATTCGGTGAAGACGATCACCTGCGCGTCGCTGAGGTCCGGGATGGCGTCGAGCGGTATCGTCTGAACCGCCACCCAGCCGCCCGCAATTATAAAAAGCGTGGCAAGGACGATAATCAGGCGGTTTTTTAGCGACCATTCAATCACGCGGTTGAGCATGGTCAGTTACCCCCGTGGTCATGGTGGCGGCCGCCGTCATCCATCTTCATGCCACCCATATCCATGTCTTTCATGTCCATATCCCCCGCGGCGGGATGGCCGGAGCCATTATGGGACGCGGCGCTTTTTTTCGTGGTCTTGGGTTGCGGCGCGGGGGGAACCTCGCGCCCCGCGCGATCCGTCGATGCGGGCGCGGTGGCCGGAACCGCAGCCTCTTTCGGCTGGCCGTCGGCGAGCATCTTCTGCGTCGCCTCTTTCAGCGAGCTCTCGGAATCGATCAGGAATTGGGCCGAGGTAAGAACGTTTTCCCCTTCCTTAAGCCCCGCCAGGATTTCGTAATACCCTTCGGCCTCAAGCCCCAGCGTCACCTCGCGCGGCGCGTAACTTCCGCCGCCGGGCGCGACGATCACCACGTCGCGTTTGCCGCTTCGGATCACCGCTTCTTTCGGCACGGCCAGCCCTTTCCGCTCCGTGCCGGAAAGTATCTCCACCCGTGCGTACATATCCGGCTTCAACTCATCGTGCGGATTGTCGAACTCGATACGCACCTTCACCGTGCGGGTCTCTTTTTCCAAAAACGGGTAAATGTAGGTCACGACGCCGGTGAATGCTTTGCCGGGATACGGCTCCAGCGTCATCTTCACTTGCGCCCCTTTTTGCACACCTTGCAACTCGTACTCATACACTTCGGCCAGCACCCATACCTTTGACAGGTCGGCCACCGTATAAAGCGTCATGCCGGGGGAAACCTGCATACCGTTGGTAACCATCTTCTGCACCACCACGCCGTCAAACGGCGAGTGGATATGCAGCGTCTTGAAAACTTTTTTCTTCATTTCCATGTCGTGAATCTGGTGCTCCGGCACATCCAGGTATTCCAGCCGCTTCTTGGCGGCCTCGTACATCTCTCCGCCGCGCTCCACCACCTCTTTCGCGGGACTGTTCCTGGTCGCATCGCGGTTGCGCGCGGCGAGCAGAAATTCCTCCTCCGTCGCCACCAGGTCGGGCGAATATATCTCCAAGAGGTAATCCCCCTTCTTCACCCGCTGACCGGTGGTGTTGACGTAAAGGTGCTCGATCCACCCGGCGGTCTTGCTTTGGATGTTCGCCACGCGGGTTTCATCGTAGGCGACCACGCCGGCGGCCCGCACCACGCGGGAAAGCTTCCGGGTCTCCACGGGCGCGGTGCGCACGCCGATGCCCTGCTCGGTGGCGGGATTAATCTTCACCCCGCCGCCGCTCTCTTCATCTTCGTACACGGGAGTCAGATCCATGCCCATCGGCGATTTTCCGGGGCCTTCCGCCCGGTAGCCGGGAATCATCGTATCCGTCCAGTATTTTATCTTCCTGTCCTTCTTTTCCGGTTCTCCCTTCACGGAGACCCGCGGCGGGGGAGCCATTTTCCTGACAAAGATGTTTTCCAACGGTTCACGGAGGAACCATGCCGCGCCCAATGCCGCCACGAGGGCCAGCGTGTACCAGAACTGTTTCCGATAGTCAGTTTTCATTGTCTACCTCCGCCGCATCCTCGCCCAGCACACGCAACAGCCGCGCGCGGGCCGCCATCAGTTCAAACTCCACTTCCGCCCGCTGTATCTGATAATCGAACAGCGTTGATTGGTACATTGACATGGTAAAAAAGTCCCCCTTGTTAACCCGGTAGGCGATGACCGCCGATTCAACCGTTTGCGAGGCTTGCATGATAAGCGCCGTATCGAACAGCGTCAGCAGCTTCTGGTTTTTGGCCTGCTCATCCATCAACTCGTAGATTTTTTCCCGCAGCCGCAGCCGCTCGGCGGCCAGCTCTTCGCGGGCTTTTTCCTCCATCAACACCGCCTCGGCCACCATCTTGTCCTGTTTCCGGCTTTTCCATACCGGAAGATCGATCATCACTTCGGCCGAGATGAGGTCGGAGCGGGTCATCGGCGTATCCTCCCGCTGGCTGTAGGAAAACTTCACCGCATAATCGGGCACGCTCTCGCGGCGGGCCAATGCCAGCGCGTCGTGCGCCTGCTCCAGCTTCGCGTTGAGCCCCGCGAAAAGCGGGCGGCGCGCCACCGCGCGTTCCGCCAGTTCGTCATCGGTTCCCCCCATTGCCTCCGCGAGGCTGATGCCCGGCCGCCGCCAGTCGGTGGTTTCCGGCAGGCCGGCCCACGCGTTGAGCATCTTGCCCTGCGTGCTTATCTGCTGATCGATGCGGATGAGGTACTCAAGCATCTTGCTGTATTCAAGCTGCGCTTTCAACACATCCTGCTGCAACCCCGCCCCCACCGTGTATTTGGCCATGGAGATGTCGAGGAAATCGTTGAGCACTTCCTTGTTTTTCTCGGCGATGCCGTGCGCGGCCAGAAGGTACCGCATCCGGTAAAAAGCGATGCGTGCCTGCTCGATAAGCTCCAGCCCCTTTTCGCGCGCCATCGCCGCCGATGCCGCTGAATCCCACTCCGCCACTTTCCGGCGCAAATCGCGCTTGCCGGGCGCGGGGAACGCCTGTGAGATACCGATGCTCTTGCGGGTCATATCCTCCTGGGTGAACGAAAGGGAATCGGACGGCAGGTCCATCACGTCTATGGAAAGCTGGGGGTCCGGCAGGCTTCCGGCCTGTGAAGGAACCTCTTCCTTCGCGCGGGCCTCGGCGCGGACCATCTTCAGTTCCGGATGCTTTTCCAGCATCAGCCTCAGATAAGACGTGAAATCCATTGTAACCCCCTCTTCCGCCGGGGCGGACGGGGCCTTATCACCCGCCCACGCGGGAAGGCTGAAAACCAACATCAACGCCGCCACGGCGGCTGAAACAATACGCATCGCAATAAACCTCGCTCTCACAGTTTTAGGGAAAGGCCGGAGGAACAACCCGCCGGCCATCGATGGAAAGCGGCGGCTATTTCCCGCCGTCTTTCTTTTCGTTTTGTCCCTTTTGCATCCGCTGCATACAGTAGTCCATCATTTGATCATTCTGCTGCTTCGTGGTGGTGGGGGGCATCTTCATGTCCACCATCTCCTGTTTGCAGTGCTTCATCATCTCCTCGTGGCTCATGCCGCCCCCCTTCATGCCGCCGTGCTTCATGTGATCCCCCATCATGCCGCCGGATTTCATTTCCTCCGCATGGGAAGCTGCGGTGAACAGAACGCACCCTGCGACAGCCAAAAACACCATTGACCGTTTCATCGTTATTCCTCCGTTTAAAGTGCCGACCTAAAACCCCCGCATTGGGGCCGTAGCGCCAGCGATCATGGCTCCACGCAACTAGAGCATGGAGACGCAACTATACCGTGAAAAAAACGGTCAGTATTTGGGAGGGCGGAAGAGTTCCGCGGTGATGCGGGAAGGAATGAAAAGAGTATATGAAAATATCATCAACGTGGAGGCGAAGAAAATACCGAGCAGGCTGTTATCCACCCCAAAGCCGATGAAGCAGGCGCCGCAGCACGAAGTGATACCCGCATGACCGTCCGCCGGGGCCTGATCGGCCGGGGCCGGCATGGGGCATCCATCATGTACCGCGCTGTTGTGGCTCGCGTGCGCGGCGGCGGGCGCAAGAGCCGCCTCGGCCAATGGCGCGGCAAACGCCGTCGCCATAAAAAGGAACAACGCCGCAAACGCAATGTTCTTTTTACTCATCGGTTACATTCTATCAAGAAACCCCCATTTTTCCAAATAGCCCCCAAAACCCGTTCAGTCGCTCTCCGGGGTGAAGCCGCGCCGCATGGTGTTTTCGGAGATGCTCCGCGGCTGGCAAAAATGCAACAGGTATCCGGGGCCGCCCGCCTTGGTTCCCCCGCCGCTCATCCCAAACCCGCCGAACGGCTGCCGGTGCACCAGCGCGCCGGTAATCGGCCGGTTGATGTACAGATTTCCAACGCGGAACGTCCGCTTTGCCACCGCGATATTGCGCGGATTGCGCGAGTAGATGCCGCCGGTAAGCGCATATTCCGTGGAGAGGGCGAGGGTAATGGCTGACTCGAAATCCTTTGCCCTTGTAACAGCCACCACGGGACCGAACAATTCTTTTTGCATCAAGGGATGCCGGATGTCATCCACGGCAAACAGGGCGGGAGGAATGAAATACCCGTTTTCCGGAACGGCGTTCCCTTCGCCGCGGTATATCGCCTCCGCCCCCGCGCCCGGATTTTGGATTACCTCCCTCAACCGCCGGTATGCCCCTTCGTCAATCACCGGGCCAAGCCGGCATTCGGGCCTGTGGGCGGGCGCCATAATGATGCTCCGGCACGCATCCACAAACCGGCGGATGAATTCGCGGTACGCCTTCTCCCCCACAACGACAACACGGGAACAGGCGGAACATTTTTGACCCGCGTAGCCGAACGCGCTTTTCACGGTACCGGCGACCGCCTCGTCCATATCCGCGTCATCATCGACGATTATCGCGTTCTTCCCCCCCATTTCGCACACCACCCGTTTTAGCCGCGGCTGTCCAGTGACGGTTTTTCCCGCTTTTTCCACGATGGATAACCCCACTTCGCCGCTGCCGGTGAACGCTATCTGCGCGACAAGCGGATGGCGCACCAGCATATCCCCCGCCGTCTCCCCCGCGCCGGGAATGAACTGAACAACTTCAGGAGGAACGCCCGCCGCCAACAGACACCGGAAAAATTCATAGGCCGCCGCGCACGATTTCGACGACGGTTTCAAAATGACGCTGTTGCCCGCAACCAACGCGGCAACGGTCATGCCGCACAGGATGGCAACGGGAAAATTCCACGGACTGATAACAAGCGTCGGCCCCCGCCCCTCGTACACAAGCAGGTTATCTTCTCCGGGAATTGCGCCCGTGCGGCGTGGCGAAAGCTCCAGCAACGCCTGCCGCGCATAATAGCGGCAAAAATCGATGGCCTCCCCAATATCGCCATCCGCCTCGCGCCACGGCTTTGCCACTTCAAACGCTTCAAGCGCCGCAAGCTCGGCGCGCCGTTCTTCAAGCGTATCCGCGACTTTTTCCATAAGCGCCGCCCGTTTTGCCACATCCCACTCGCGCCAATCCAAAAAACCTTCCACGGCGGCTTGCACCGCATCTTCCGCTTCATCCAGCGTCGGCACTGTCACGGAGCTTACCTGCAAACCGGTTTCGCCGGGACAATGACGGTTCATCGTTTCGCCGCCGAAGCGTTCCTTGCCCCGTACCACCACGGGGACTTTTATCGGCAACCGCTCACGGCACCTATCCATCGCCATCGCATATTCCCGGCGCACCGCGGCATCGGTAAAATCGGCCGGAGGAAAGTTTTCAAACGGGGAAGCGGCATCCCCCTTCACCATCAGCGGCCGAAAACCCGGCTCCGGCTGAAATTGCGGCTTGGCCATGAGACCGCCGGAATCGACCGCATCGTGATAGCTGAGCCGGATGAAACTGTTATTGGACGTGTTTTCCAGAAGCCGCCGCACCAGATAGCCGATGCCGGGCAACAGCTCGCCGATGGGCGCGTACAGCCGCACCCGGTACCCCATTTTGCGCACGGCCTCCCGTTCCGGCTCCGCCATGCCGTAAAGCATCTGCACTTCCAGCAAATTCGCCGGAATGTTGCGCGTCTTTGCCGCCGCAATGGCATGCAGAAGCGAGCGCCGGTTGTGGCTTCCAAACGCGGGATGAAGGTGGGCGATATTGTCTAACAGTTTCCGGCTCAGCTCTTCGTAATTGGCATCGGTATCCGCCTTCGAAGTAAAAACGGGGGATGGCAGCCCCCGTTGCTTCGCCACGGCGGTTTCGTAATCCCAGTACGCCCCTTTAACAAGACGTACCGTGAACGGCATTCCCCGTGTTTTCGCCAGGGAGAGCAGCCGGTCGACATCGCTCCCGGAACTCCTCAAATACGCCTGCACCACAATGCCGATGTGCGGATGGTTTTTCAGTTCGGGCACCGATGCAATCTCCTCGAAGAGGCCATAGGTGATCTCGTGATATTCCCGCTGCTCCAGATCAAAATTCACGAAGACGTTGCGCTCTTTCGCGAGCAGGAGAAGCGGCAACGCCATTTTCTTCAGCCGGGCAATCCCGCCCGCCGGGTCGGCGCTGTCCAGGTTCGGGTCCATCGCCGATATTTTCAGCGAAACATTCGCCAGCGGGATGGAGCCGAGATGGTTGAACTCGAGTATTTCCGGCGCGGCCACGCCCGCCATCGCCAAGGAAAAAGCCGTTATCAACGATTCGTACGCCGCGCGGTACTTTTCCGCCTCCCGCAGGCTCAGCGTCGATTCCCCCAGAATATCGGCGGTGAAGGCGTAACCGTTTTCCACTTCCTTCTTGATGGCGCGAACCGCCCCTTCGATTGTGCCGGCAATGATGAATCGCCCGGCAAGCTGCTCTATCCCCTTCCTGATGGACGCGGACGCAGGCCCCGCAAACAGCCCCGACGCGGCGGCCTTTACGGTGATATCGGCGATGCCGGGGATGCCGTGCCGTCCGCCGAGCAGATATTCGCGCACATGGTCCGAAACCTGTTCCGGCGTATCCAGCGCGGGCAAAACATCGATAAACCGGTACAGATCGGCCTTGAACAGCGGATCGGCCATCGCCCAATCCAGCAGGCGGCCATGCCAGAAGGATGAATCAAAAATGCCGGGACGCGCGTCCGTGGCGAAAACGCGGAATTGCCGGGCCAGATTTTCGATTTCCACTTCAACAGCGTCCACATCCATCATGGACAGTTTACAGGAACCGGCCCGCTTAATAAATGAGACGGTAATGCGCGGCTTTCATATTACACTCCTTGTTGTTCAAAGATTAATCCAACCTGTCATGGAAAGGGTTTAAGGATAGAGATATGGCCATCAAGGCGACAATATTCAAGGTCAAGCTTCAGGTCGCGGACATGGATCGGGCCTATTATGACGACCTCACACTGACCGTTGCGCAACACTCCTCCGAGACGGATGAGCGGACGATGGTTCGTCTGCTCGCCTTTGCCCTGCACGCCTCGGAAGGACTGAAATTCACCGAAGGGGTGTCCGCCGAGGATGAACCGGATATCTGGCGGAAAAACCTGTCGGGCGAGATTGAGCTATGGATCGATGTCGGCCTCCCCGATGAAAAGAGAATCAGAAAGGCCTGCAACCGGGCAAAACAGGTTTACATCTACGCTTATGGGGGGCGAACGGTTGAACCATGGTGGCAAGCTATGGCTGAAAAATTATCCCGCCATCAAAACCTGAAGGTGATTGCCCTGCCCCAGGCAGCCACCCGGCCGTTGGGGGAACTGGCCCAAAAAACAATGGCCCTGCAATGCACCATTCAGGATGGGCAGATATGGATAGGTGACGCTGTAACCAACGTTTTTGTGGAACCCGAATTGCTGTACGGGACGGCTTGAAGGGAAGGGGCAACGTCAGGTTTGTTTTAAAATTGCCTCAATGACGGTAAGTAATCTGTCCTTTTTTATTGGCTTCGTCATGTGGGCGTCGCAACCCGCCTCGATGCTGTTGTCAACATCTTCCCGGCAGGCGTTGGCCGTCAGCGCGATTATTGGCATCCGCGGTTTATTATT
>JACRGQ010000057.1 GCA_016217735.1 Nitrospinota bacterium | reverse complement strand
CTAAGATACGGTTCAGAGTCTGTCGGAAGACCGGGGAAACTTATCTACCAAACATGGTCCCAGCCATTAGGTGCGACACAGCTTTCCCCGGTTTCCACTTAATGAAATTCTACGATTTCCAAGATACAAGGTGCGACACTCTTGTCGCACACTTGGCGGCATTGGTGCGGCAGGGTGCCGCACCTACCGGGGCGCACACTTGGCGGCATATGGTGCGGCAGGGTGCCGCACCTACCGGGGCGCACACTTGGCGGCATATTGGTGCGGCAGGGTGCCGCACCTACCGGCACAGCAACATGCCGCATCTACCCATTTCATCATCGCACCAGCACAAATCGCCGATGTGAGATATAATTTATCCGTGGACGAACGGGGTATTCCTCCGAACCGGTTGATACAATATCGACACCGCGCGCTCCCCCACTGGCAAGCGGGCGGAAACTGGTATTTCGTCACCTTTCGCTCCGCGATGGGCATTCTTCCCGATGAAGCACGGAACATCGCCGGTCAATCCATCACATTCCGGCATGGCTCACACTACGGCCTTTCCGCGGCGGTCATTATGCCCGACCATGTCCACATGCTCCTTTGTCCGCTGGAAAAGGAAAACGGCCTGTACCGCTCCCTTGCCTCGATCCTCGGCCCCATGAAAGGGGGGAGCGCCCGGCGGATCAACCGGCAGCTTGGCATTCAGGGAACCGTATGGCAAAAGGAATCATTCGACCGCATCGTGAGGGACGGGGAAGAGTGGCGCGAAAAATATGAATACATCAGGAACAATCCGGTAAAAGCCGGCCTTGCGGCTCAACCGGAACATTACCCGTGGCTGATCGACGGCGAACATTTCATCAACCGCCCCTGACCCGGTTGACGCTTCGCGCCAACGTCTTGGTGGGTACCCATTTTAATGGGTACATCGGCCCAACGGGCCGACCTGCTTGGCGCTGCGCGTCAATGTCACACAAGCTACAGGCGCGCCAGGCGCTCCTTCACTTCGGCGGTGATGCGGCTGCCCGGATGTTTTTCCAGGAATTTCGCGTATTCCGCTTTTGCGGCGGAATTGTTTCCGGCGGCTTCCTGGTTGCGGGCGATCTGATAATCGGCCTCTCCAGCGAACATGGTGGTTGCGCGGATTTTTTCCAGCGTGGCGATTGCGTCGGCGAATTTCCCCTGCTGGGTAAAAACCGCGGCGAGATTGATGGCGGCGAACTGGCCGGTCACGTCGTTTCCGCCGATGCCTTTGTAGAGGGCGGCCGCTTCGTCGAAGCTCCCCTTTTGGTACAGGAAGTTGGCGCGGTACAGGCGGCCCAAGCGGCCCGATCCGGTGCCGCCGAACCGCGCATCATACGCTTTCAGCTTGTCGATCACCTGATCGGCGGTGGCGGTCTGGCCGCTTCCCGGGCGCGGCAGTTCGGCAAGCACGCGGTAAAGTTCCACGTTGGCTTGCGCTATTTTCCGCGTCTGGTAGTACCAGAAGCCGAAGCCGAGCATTATCATGACCAATACGCCGATCACCGGCAACGCCAACCGCTCGCGGTTATCGGAAACGTAATGGAATGCGTGATCCCAGAACGTCAGGAATTCATCGGGCGATTTGACGTCCATTTTCTTTGTAATCCGCTTGTATAGCGCCACTATTTCAAACCCTCCACCAGGCGTTGTGAATTTTTTAAAACCTCTTCCGCCTGCTTTGCGTCAAGCCCGGCGGATAACATTACTTTCATCGCCATGTCGCGCCCCATCAGGTCGCGCGGCGAATGACTGTCTGTGTTGAATACCATCTTGGCCCCCGCCTCCAGCGCGGCGCGGGCCACATGGCCGTTGGAAAAACTGTGGCCGCTCCGCCCGCTGATCTCGAGGAAAACGCCGGCGGCGGCCGCCTTTTTGGCGGCGGCGGCGGTGATCAGCCCCGGGTGCGCGAGAATCGTCACCCCGGCGTCGATGGCCGCTTCGTTGGTGCCCGGCTCCACCGGCTCCACGATGGTCTCGCCATGCACCACGATGATCCTGGCCCCCGCGGCGCGGGCGCGTTTGGCGACGTCGGCGATATTGCCCGGCGTCACATGGGTGATCTCCACCCCCGGCAACACCTTTATAACGTGGCGGTCTTCGGCGCAAAAGCGGACGATGCTTGACACCACATGCTCCACGTTGGACTGATCCACGTGGTCGGTGATGGCGATGGCTTGGTGGCCTATCGCCTCGGCGCGGCGGGCCATCTCGGCGGGAATCAGCTCCCCGTCGCTGAATACGGTGTGCATATGCAGGTCTATCATCCGCATAGGTTACGGCATGCGGGGGGCGGCTGTAAAGCGGGAGTTGGAAGAGGCCGTTGAACAAGCCTGTGTCATCCTGAGCCGCAGGCGAAGGATCTCTTTCGGGGAAAAGGGAAAGAGTTCCTTCGGTCGCATGCGCTCCCTCAGGATGACATGTATAAACAGGTTTTCAATATTCAGTTAATGGTTGCGGCGAAATGGCTAGAAAAAAATTTGGACACCCCCGGCGCCCGTGCGCCGAGGGCGGGAACTGCCGTGGCTATTGGAGAATGTTATTTCGTGATTGAATAAAAAATTTGGACACCTAAAAGGGGGTAACTTTTAGGTGCCCGTTCAACGTAGGATAAAAGTGGGTAAAAAAAGACCTTGCTTACGTCGTTTCCATAAGCAGGTCATGGGAGGCTAAACAATCCTTGCAGGTGTGATCAACGTCACGCCCGCACATGAGGCACGTAAGCGAACCCTGATAAAACCGGAGATGGCCGCCGCAGTGATTGCAAACCCGGACGGCAACCCTTCGCTTCGTCACTTCCTTCAACTCAACTTCCAGCAATGTTTTCATGGTCTCCTCGCTCTTTTACAAATTTAATAAGCAAGCGGTGTGCCAAAAATCACGGCAATTAGACATCTATTTGTTTTTATTGGTTATTAATCCCGCAAGAAAACTTTTTTGGCCGAGCACCATTGGTTTAGGAGGCAATTATTTCCCTTATTTTTTGGCGGCGGTCACTATTTTCCGCCATTTTTTTGGGGTATTCTGAATGCGGTTGCCTTGTTTGCCTGAATCCATTTTTGACGGCACGGTTCTATAACACCAACAACGGAAGTTTCCAGAGAGGTAATGAACGTGAAAAAAACTATCGTCATAGCGGGAGTTTTGCTGACAATGTTTGGACTGGGATTTATTCGCAAAGGATTTGACGTATTCGCCGCCGATGTGACCGGCTACACCGACCTGTCCGGTACCGATGCCGTGCAGATGATGAAGACCGAAAAGGACATCCTTATTCTCGATGTCCGTTCAGAGCAGGAATTCAACGCCGAACTGGGACACCTGAAAGGGGCCAAGCTGATACCGGTGGACGACCTGGCCCGCCGCATCGATGAAATCGCCGCGTTCAAGAAAAAGAAAGTGCTGGTGATCTGCCGCTCCGGCGTCCGCAGCCGCCGCGCTTCGGCCACGCTGGCCGGCAACGGCTTTGAGAAAGTCTACAACATCGCCCCGGGCATGGCCGGCATGAACCAGGTGCCGGGCGCCCCGATAGAACGCTGACGGTACAACAGGATTTATCCTGTTGTTGCCCTGTAAGGGGCAAGCGGAATTGTTTCTTTTGGAAACAACCACAGGTTGAAACCTGTGGTACCCGCCGCAGGGGCGCGTCAGGGACTATTTCGTATAGACCCACCACTTGAGATAGTGTCCTTCGGGGAACGCCGGGCGTGTGGTGTGATCCGGCGGCAGGCCGCCGGTTTTACGCGCAATCAGCTTCAATTCCGCCACGGCGTCTTCGCACGCCTTTTTCGGCATGAACGACGAGCAGTTGATGGCGAGCAGCGCTCCGGTATCCGATAGCAACGCGCCGCCGAGCCGGAGCAGTTTTTCCCATCCCTTCAGCGCCGGTATCAGCGACGATTTGTTCGTACACATATTCGGCGGATCGATGATGACGAGATCGAATTGCCGCCCCTCCGCCGCAAGCTTTTGCAAAACGTCGAACACATCGCCGGTGATCCACTCTTCATCGGGCAGCGCGTAGCCGTTGGCCTCCATCAATAGCTTCGCCTGCGCGCGGGCCTTTGGGTCGCCGTCGACGGAGAGCAGCTCCGTCGCCCCGTGCCGCCGGGCGATCAGCGTGAACGCGCCGTTGTTGGAAAAAAGGTTGAGCGTCCGCCGCCCCAGCGTCATCTTCGGCAGGTGTTGCCGCGCCCCCCGCAGGTCGAGGTAAAACCCTGATTTTTGGCCGGTGAAGGGGAACGCAAGAAACGTGAGTCCGCCTTCGGAAAAGCTGATCGGCTCTTCCACCGGTTCGCCCGCCAGCACGGTTGTTGGGCCGCCCCGCTGGGTGGGAGGTTTGAGCAGGTGCGTTGCGGCGCCAAGCTGCTTTGTTACTTCATCGGCGAACAGCGGCAGCAGCGAATCCCAAAATGCAAGGTAGGGCTGCCAGACCGCAACTTTGCCATAGATATCGCAGGTGAGGCCGGGAAATAAATCCCCTTCGCCGTTGATGAGGCGGCAGGCCTCGTCCGATCCTTTTTTCTTTTCGCACAGATCGCGCAGAAGTTCGCGGAAGACGCCGGGGGTCAGCGGGTCGCCGCCGGGCAGGATGCGGAGCGCGATGCTGCCATGCGGCTCGTAAATGGCGTTGGCGCAAAACTGGTTCTGGCCGTCCACAATGCGGACAAGACTTCCCGGCGGAATCGCCTCGATGGCGGACGAAAGGGCGTCGCGGTGTATCCAGGGGTGCCCTTTGCGGACGACCCCGGCGATGAGTTTTGATGCCTGATAGCGGCGCGGCGAGAATTCCATGTACAAGAGGGTACAGATTCCAGCGGCGTAAAACAAGGAAAACGGTATCGCGGTTACATTAAGGACGGTTTTAGCATGATGCGATGCGGTGATAATGACGACCCGGTTTTGTAAAATATGGAACGTTTCCGCCGCGTTTATTCAGCGTATTTTTCCACCACGTTTTCCGTAATAGGCGTGCTTAGAGCGGGTTGCCGACATGGCACGTTCTATGCTCATTAATGGGGTATGGATTGAAAAGGCGGGTACGAAAAAGTACCGGGGTTTAACGCAAAACAAGAAATCAAAAACTAATTTTTCTGGCAGGAATGGCAGCAGGCTCGGATGGCCGCCATTGCCGACGCTTTGCGGCCGAAAGGCCGCGGAGTACGGCGGTGGTCTTTGCCGGCTAAAAACGTTAAACCAGCAGCCTGTTTAATGTTCGTGCCCAATGATGCCGGCAGGGGGCTGCCTTCCGCCGAATTTCCCGGCGCGGCGGACGCAAATCAGATTTTGGGGGAGTGGCCGAACAGTTTTTCGTATTCATTCAGCGCGAAGGAATCGGTCATGCCGGCGATATAATCGCAGACGATCCGTTTTTCGTTCCCCGATTTTTTTTCTTCGTCGAAATGGCCCCGCACGCCGGGGGGGAACAATTCCGGCTGATCCAGGAAAATGTTAAACAGCTCGGTGATTATTTTCCGCGCGTGCGCTTCCATCCGTTTCACGCGGTAGTGGTCATACATGTTCTTTTGCAAAAACTTTTTCAGGCCGTTGTGTTTTTCCCGCATGGCG
This sequence comes from Nitrospinota bacterium, assembly GCA_016217735.1. NCBI lineage: Bacteria > Pseudomonadati > Nitrospinota > Nitrospinota bacterium. The sequence goes on along the minus strand of JACRGQ010000057.1, from coordinate 13,908 downwards.
GGGCTGAAACCGGCGAGCTTTTGCGGAAAAACGCGCACCTGGTCGATGGTTGCAACGCCCGCCCCTTCGATATTTTTTTGCGTCTGGTTGATGAGGTCGGTCACCTGCTCGTTGATGATGTACCGCACAACCTGGTAGCGGAGCAGCTTTTCGCGGAGGGCGGGATACTTCGCTTTCGTCCACGCCACGCCTTCGTTCCACAGCTCGCACTCCTTCAGCATTTCCGGGGTGATGGTGCCGTTCACGATGCCGTCGTCGAGGTCATGGGTGCTGTAGGTAATCGGGTCGGAGATATCCACCACCTGCCCCTCAAGCGAGCTGTGGGGGTGCGTTTCAAATTCCGCTTTCAGCGGCTCCGCCATCCGGTGCCCCTTTTTGGCGATTGCCTCGCGCAGCTCGTAGGTGAGGTTCAGCCCCTTGAACTCCGGGTAGCGGTTTTCAATGATGCAGACGATGCGGAGCGCCTGCGTGTTGTGCTCGAACCCGCCGCCGCCTTCCATTAATTCGTGCAGAATGTCCTGCCCCTTGTGGCCGAAGGGGGCATGGCCGATGTCATGCACCAGCGCTATCGCTTCGGTAAGGTCCTCGTTCAGCCCCAGCGCGCGGGATACGGAACGGCCGATCTGCGCCACCTCCAGGGTATGGGTGAGCCGCTTGCGGAATTGATCCCCCTCCTGATAGAGGTGGGTGTACACCTGCGTTTTACTCTCCAGCCTGCGGAAAGCGGATGAGTGGATGATCCGGTCGCGGTCGCGCTGGAACGGCGAACGGTAGGGGTGCTCCGGTTCGGGGCAGGCCCGCCCGCGGCTTTGGGCGCTGCGGGCGGCATATGGAGCCAGCCGTCTCTCGTACTCGTCGAACGGGTGCAACGTCAGAAGGTGCCTTCCTTGAGCATGTATTTCTCCACCGGCTTGCCGGTGGTGACGTGGCTGTCGAAAATCTCTTCGGCCGCCTGCGGGGTGACGTTGCCGTACCATACGTTGTCCGGGTAAACCACCACGATCGGGCCGGAGCCGCAGGGGCCAAGACAGCTCCGCACGGCGGAGAGCATCACGGTGTCGAATTTTTGGGTGGCCTGGAGTTTTTGGCCCATCGCCTGCAACGCCCCCATCGCGTTTTTCGCGGTGCAGCTGCCGCGCGGGTGGCCGGCGGGGCGCTCGTTGATGCAGACGAAGAAATGTATTTTCGGCTTCGGCATGGAAAGTCTCCTGTTAGGGTGTTGTCGTTATTTACGTGCCCTAAGTATATAGCCGCCGCCGAATGCGGACAATACCCGCGTCCATAATGGAGTTTTGAAAAAAGAACGCGCGCGGCGCGGCGATTAGAACTTGCGGATGATGCCGACGACGGTTCCTTGTACGCGGACGCGGTGCGGCTCCATTATCATCGGCGCCATCATGATATTGGCCGGCTGGAGGCGGATTTTTCCCTGTTCGGGGTAGTAGCGTTTCAGCGTCGCCTCGCGGCCGTCCACCAGCGCCACCACGGTCTGGCCCGGCTTGGCAAATTCGGCCTTGCGCACCAACACCATGTCGCCGTCGCAGATGTGGTCGTCTATCATCGAGTCGCCCCGCACGCGGAGCAGGTAGCAGTTTTCATCCGCCCCCATCTCTTCGGGCAGGGTCATCGTATCGGTGTCCGGGTAGCTTTCGATGGGGTAACCCGCCGCGATGGCGCCGAGGATCGGTATGGCCAGCCCGCTGGGGCGCGCGCCGTATGAGGGGATAACCTCGATGCTCCGGTGGCGGTTCGGCACGCGGTTTATAAGCCCCTTTTCCTGCAAGTTTTTCAGGTGCTGGTGGATGGTGGCGGGTGAACTTATGCCGAACTGGGCCTTGATCTCCCCGATGCTGGGGGCGTAGCCCTTATCGGCGACGAATGCGTTGACGAAATCCAAAATTTCTTTTTGGCGCTTCGTAATAATCATAAGCGAAACATAAACGAAATTAATACGAAAGTCAAGCGGCTTTTTAGCAAACTTTCAGGCGAAAATTGGCAAAAGTTACGGGTCTTATTCTTTGGCTTTGACCTTTATATTGGACACTCGAAACTTTAATAACTTGCTTGCCAAAATAATTGGAGATGAAGGAATTGTATATAGGCCAACGCTAAAATCCCATCTATGCATTACAGGCGCGGCAAAGCAGTTTGCCGGTTTCGTTTGTGAATCAGACGGCGCTTTCCCCCGCGAGATTGGTAAAAAGATCGCGTATCTCACGAGGGATAAACGTGAAATGCGCTTCATACGCTCCGGCACCATGTTCTTTTGTGATTTTGGCGTACAGGGGAGCTTCCCTTCCGGATGCCGGTTCGCCGGTAAGCGACAACTTAATGTTTAAAAAAGGGGCAAGAGGTTTATCCGGGTATATTATTGCCCCTGTGCTGGCAAGGGCGGTTATTGAAGCATGGATTTTTTCCCCGGTGGAATGTTTTTCCTCCAGAATTTCGCATTCAAGCGTTATGGGGGTTTTCAGCATGGTGAACTTCACGCGTTTTTCGGGGAGCGAAACATTGTATTTCCCCTTAATGCCCATCACATCGTAGATCATGCAGGGTTTGCTGAACCCTTTGAATGGGATAAAAAACTCTCCGCTTGTTTGCACTTCGGTGGCGGTGTCCCTCAACACCGATTCGGTGGCCAGTATCTGCCCCCCCACCGTAAGCGATTCCACCCTGCCCGCAAGATTGACCACGTTTCCCACCACGGCATATTTCGCCCGGATATCCGATCCGATGTTGCCGGCCACCACCACCCCCGTGTTCAGCCCGATCCCCATCACCAGATCCATTAGACCCAGATCCCTGTTCCGCCGGTTCACGTTTTCCATGGCCAATTGCATCTCCACCGCGCAAGCTATGGCGCGGGCGGCGTCGTCCGGGCGTGAATCAGGCGCGCCGAAAAGCACCAACAACGCATCGCCAATGATTTCGTTTATCACTCCGGAATATTTCGAGATTATGCCGGTCATCTCCTTAAGGTAGCCGTTCAGCATATCCATGATGGTTTCGGCCCCGTACATCTCAGAAACGGCGGAAAAGCCCCGCAGGTCCGTCATCATTACCGTGGCTTTCAGGCTTTCCCCGCCCAGCTTCAGCCCATCGGGGTGTTCCAGCAGTTTTTCCACCACTTCATCGGACATGTAACGGCCGAAGGTTTTTTTGATGAAGCTGTTGCGCGCCTCAAGCTGGGCGTAGAGCCGCTTGTTCTCGTCGGTTATTTTTCTAACCTCGAAAACTTTTCGCGCATGAAGCAGAATTTCGTCGCGAATATGCTCATCCTTGACGATATAGTCATCCGCCCCGGCATGGACAGCCTTTATGGCGGTATCCTCGTCATTCCTGCTGCTCAGCACCAAAATCGGAACCTCGGCCTTGGCGTCGCGGAGTTTTTTATAAGTCCCAGGCCGTTAAGCACCGGCATGTCCATATCGGTGATGACCAGGCGCACATCGGGATTCTCGAAATATGTTCTTGCCCCCTCGTCGCCATTTCCGGCGGAAATTACGGAGTAGCCGTTGCGGGTAAGCGCACCCGTAAGCAGCAGACAAATATCCTCTGAATCGTCCACGATCAGTATTTTGCCATGACCGCCCGCGCCGCTTTCAACCATCCCGCCCGCTTTCAGAAAAAAGCCCTTCCGCTCCGCGCGGATACGGTTGTTCCACCGCCAATCCAGCGAAAATCCCCATTGGCTGATAACCGGTTTTTATACCATCGGCCGCCGTTATCGTGAATACATTCCGGCAATGAAGTATAGCGATGATGTTACACATAAAAAAACGGCCGGGGACCGTATTGTCCCCCGGCTATTGTGAAACCGCTATCTGCGCTTTTCCCGCTCTGAAAGTTTTTCATAAAGCTCTTTCAGCTCGTTAAACACCTCTTTGACTTCTCCCTTGCCCTTGGGCGGCACGCTAAGCTTTATCGTGCCTATTTCGGCCAGCCTGCCACGCGACCTTTCAATCAAGGAATAAAGCTCGATCGATTCTATAACGGCGGTAAGATCGTCCCTGTTTATGGGCATCTCGTTCTTAATAAGCCCCATGATGTGATCCATGTACGGGGTTTCCACTTCCACGTCGGTTTCCGCCCTGACCGATGCCGTGGGCTTGCGGTCATTGAAAAGGGCCAGAATGCCAAGCACCCTCGGCGTGCCGCCTGGCTTTACTTCTATCTCGTTAATCTTTTTGCCTTTCGAATGCACCGAAACCCGGCCTTCCCTCAGCCGGTAGAGGTGAAACATCCGCGTGTCGCCTTCGGTAATGAGCCACTGTCCTTTGTTTAAGGTCTTGCTTCCCATCGTAAAAATCCTCTTTTAAAGTGACATTTCCAGATGACTTCTGTTTAGCGCCTTATCTATGGAGTGAATGATATGTTTCACGCAAGAAATAGTCAAATCCCATATCCCGCACGGGTATCCTTTTTTTAATGTTCCGGCGGTGAGACGCTGAAAACCTCCCCCGGTGACAAGAGGCTAACCGTAATATTGGTGGAATGTGCGGTGGGATTCAAGGCATAAAACGGTTCTCTTGGCAGGTGGAAGGCCGGGTTTTGCTTTGCGGCATATTTGGGAGTGGCATGGCGGGGCCAAGAGTTACTTATTTGGCAACAGCCGTCATCATTTTTTCCCCGTTGTGCAAAAAAAGGGCGGCAACACGGGGTGTAAACCCCATGCGGCCGCCCCGCGATCAGGCGTTATTCGGTAACGGCGGGAACTTCGGTGGCGGGGACGACGATCTTGGCCTTCTTTTTGGCAAACGCGCCTTTGACTTCGCTAAGGCGCGCGGCTTTACCCTTCAGGTCGCGCAGGTAATAGAGGCGGGCGCGGCGGACGCGGTTGCGGCGCACCACTTCGATTTTTTCGATGCTGGGGGCGTGCAGCGGGAAGAGCCGCTCGACGCCGATGTTGAACGACACCTTGCGGACGGTGAAGGTGGCGCGGGTGCCGTCGCCGCGCTTGCGGATGACGAGACCCTCTATCATCTGGACGCGTTCTTTTTCGCCTTCGATGATTTTAACGTAAACCCGGACGGTATCCCCAACGCGGAAATCCGGCAGGTCTTTGCGCAAATATTCTCTTTCGACTTTTTCCATCATGTTCATTTTGGTTCTTTCCTTCCTCTGCTAATCAAACGATCTAGAATGATAGCAGAAGCCCCCCTGACAGGCAAATGGTTAAATGCGGCGGTACCCTCGATGGGAAGCAGCGTCCGTTCGGCCCGTTCCATCAGCGATTTACCCAGCCCATAGGCGGTGCCGAAAAGGATAATCCATTCATCGGCCTCTTCCGCCGCCACCGCGCGCCACTGGGCGGCGCTGACCGCGCCGGGCACCCGTTGCGCGGTGGTGGCAAGCAGTTTCACCCGCTTGGAACGCCTGCGGGCGTGCGCCACCGCTTCTTCGACGGAGGCGGCGGTGACCAGCAGTTCCACCGTCCCCTCGCGCCGCACGTTCTGTTTTTTCAGGTATTCCTCGTCGGTCCAGTGGCTTTTCATCCGCTCCACCAGCACCTGCTGATCCGCCACCGGGGTAACGATGTAGATGCGCTCCGCCCCGAATGTTTTGCCATAGCGGGCCATATCGTGTACATCCAGCGTGGTGATGGAACTGGTGATTTCGTTGCCGTTTTTTCCCGCCACCGGATGATGCACCAGCGCGATGGAAAAGCGCGGCGGCGGGGCATTTTCAGCGAGGCGTTCAAGGAGGTCGGGGCGGACTTCGACGGTTTTTTTCAGCGCCTGTTCGTGGCGCCACTGCCGGATGTTTTCGTGGTGGCCGGAAAGGAGCGCCTCCGGCACTTTGTACCCCCGGAACTCTTCGGGGCGGGTGTACTGCGGATGCTCCAGCAGCCCCAATTCGTGGCTTTCGTTGCAGAGCGACGACGGGCTGCCGACCGCGCCGGGGAGCAGCCGGAAGACCGCCTCCATCACGGCCATCGCCGCCACCTCGCCGCCGTTGAGCACATAATCGCCCAGCGAAATTTCTTCGTCCACCCAATGCTCGATAATCCGCTCGTCCACCCCTTCGTAGCGGCCGCACACGAGGATAAGCCGTTCTTCGCGGGCCAGTTCGCGCGCTTTTTCCTGCGTGAACGGTTTGCCGCGCGGCGACAGAAGGATGGTTTTGGCCGCCCCTTCTTTTTTCAGCGCATCAATGGCGTCGGCCAACGGCTGCGGAGTCATCACCATGCCGGCGCCGCCGCCAAAGGGGGCATCGTCGGTTTTGCCGTGCTTGCTGTCGGTAAACGGGCGCAGATCGTGTACCCGCACGTCGACCAACCCTTTGTCGCGCGCCTTTTTGAGCAGACTCTCCCCCAGAAAGGAATCGAAGATGCCGGGAAAGATGGTCAACAGATCGAAGCGCATCAGTCGAAAAGCCCTTCCAAAACGTGAATGGTTATCTTCCGTCCGGGAACATCTATGCGGCGCACCACCTCATGGGTGGCGGGGATGAGCAATTCACGGCGGTCCGCGGCGGTGATGATCCAGACATCGTTGGCGCCGGTTTCCATGATGCCGGTGATTTCGCCCAGCCGTTCCCCATCTTCTTTATACACCGCGCAGCCGACGATGTCTTGATGGAGGTATTCCCCCTTCTGAAGCGGAGGGAGCAGGCCGCGCCGGACGAGAAACTCGCGGTTTACATATTGGGCGGCCTCTTCGGGGGAGTTACAGCCATCGGGCTGGACGGCCCAGGTAAAACCGCGAAGATGGCGGGCGGCGAGAATATAGATTTCCCGTTCCGGACGGCCTTTCGCCGCCACAACGTGGCCGACGGTGAAATCTTCCGGGGGATAGTCATCCGGCAGGTACGCCTCGAACTTGAGCTCGCCGGTGAGGCCGAACGGCTTGAGGAAGCGCCCGCAGGCAACCCTATCCCTTGGCAAGTTACTCGAGTATTTCCAAAACCGCCCGCTTATTCTCGCGGGTGGCGGCGGCGGCAAGGAGCGCGCGCATGGAGCGCGCGGTGCGCCCCTGTTTGCCGATCACCTTGCCCAAGTCGGACGGGTTGACGTGCAACTCGATAACGGTGGTGTTTTCACCGGCGATTTCCGTCACCTGCACATCGCCGGGATTATCGACGATGGCCTTGACGATGGTTTCGATCAGTTCTTTCATTATTTCGCGGCCGCGGAAGCGGGCGTGACCCCTTCTTTCGCGAAGATTTTCTTCACGGTGTCGGACATCTGCGCGCCGGTCTTGATCCACTTTTCAGCGGTTTCTTTCACCATCACCGTTTTGCGTTCGCGCGGGTCGTACGTGCCGATTATTTCGAGGAAGCGTCCGTCGCGGGAATACCGCTTGTCCGCCGCCACGATGCGGTAAAAGGGTTTGCTTTTAGCCCCGTGCCTGGAGAGCCTGATAATAACTGCCATGGTTCCTTACTCCTCTTGAAAAAACGGTATATCCGTCTGGTTTATCAAAGACCGGGCCGGCCCCGCATCTGCGGCATGCCGGGCATGCCCCCTTTTTTAATGTTCTTCATAACCTGCTTCATCTGGGTGAACTGCTTGAGCAGCCGGTTCACATCGCTCACTTCCATGCCGCTGCCATCCGCGATGCGTATCTTGCGGCCGGCATTGATGATCTGGTGGTTGCCGCGCTCCTCCTTGGTCATGGAACTGATGATCGATTCCACTTTTTTGAGTTCGCCGTCGTCGATCTTGGCGTCTTTGGCCACCTTCATGCCGGGGATCATTCCCATCAGTTGATCCAGCGGCCCCATTTTTTTCACCATCTTGAGCTGTTTCATGAAGTCGTTCAGGTCAAAATCGCCCGAGGCCATCTTCTTCCCCAGCTTCTCGGCCTCTTTCTCATCCGAGGCGTCCTGCGCTTTTTCGATGAGGGAAAGCAGGTCGCCCATGCCGAGGATACGCTGCGCCATCCGGTCCGGATGGAAAACCTCGAACTGCTCCAATTTTTCGCCGATACCGGTGAACTTCACCGGCGCGCCGACGACCGACTTGATCGAAAGGGCCGCGCCGCCGCGGGCGTCGCCGTCCAGCTTGGTCAGTATCACGCCGGTGATGCTGACGCGGCGGTGGAATTCCTTCGCCACGTCGGCGGCCTGCTGGCCGGTCATGGCGTCCGCCACAAAAAGCACTTCGGCGGGGGTGATTTCCTTTTTTATCTTTTCCAGTTCCGCCATCAGGGCGTCGTCGATCTGGAGACGGCCGGCGGTATCCACCAGCAGCACGTTGGCGTTTTCGTCTTTCAGCGCTTTCAGGGCGGTTTTGCAGATTTTAACCGGATCGTTCAATTCGGCCGGGTGATGCACCGGAATTTGGAGTTGCTGGCCGAGGATGGTGAGCTGATCGCGCGCGGCGGGACGATAGATGTCCGCCGACACCAGCATCGGGCGGTAGCCTTCCTTCTTGAGGTGGAGGCCCAGCTTGGCGGTGGTGGTGGTTTTACCCGAACCTTGGAGACCGGTCATCAGTATGACGGTCGGCCCCTTTTTGTTCATGGCGATGCCGGCCTGTTGCCCCCCGAGGAGCTGCACCAACTCATCGTGGACAATCTTGACAACCTGTTGCGCGGGGTTGAGCGCCTTGTGTACCTTATTGCCGGAAAATTCGACGCGGATTTTTTCGATAAACGATTTGACCACGTCTTGGTTGACATCCGCCTCCAGCAGGGCAAGGCGCACCTCCCGCAGGGCGTCGGCCATGTTCGCATCGGTCAACTGCGAAAGGCCGCGAATTTTTTTAAATGCGTCCGATAAACGGCTCTCTAATTGTTCAAACATAAGGAAGCGGGTATTTTGAATGATGAATAGTGCATTGTCAACCACTTCCCCATGCTATGGCCGAGATAGCTTCGAAAAGACGAAACCGGATTCCGCGAACCTTGACCGTGGTTTTTTACGTTCCACCTTACCCCATCCCTCCGCCAAATGAGACTTCCCCATGCGCGGACAAGCGCAATTGGCCCCGCATTTGCCAAGCATTATAGTTTTTACATCATTCACCATGAACATGGCTGTAGATGCGGCTCGAAACAAGTCCAAAAAATTCCGTTATTTTTACAAATGCCACTTGACAATGTTGATAACTTATCGCGGGGAAAGTCGCGCCAAATCATAACTCCTTTAGATTGGGGCTGTTCCACGCATCTATTTGTTATTATTGATCATGCTCCGTGTCTATTTTGTAATCAAACAGTAAAAATGGGCTGTTTCCGCGGTATTCGACGTGCCGTAAAAAAAGATATCCACAAGTTGCCCACAATAAATGTGGATAGCTATTTTTGAGGGGTTATATAAAAATCGGCAATTTGTTAAACCGGTTGGCGAATCGGCACCCCATTCAACGCGAAGACGCGCCATCGAAGGCGATTGCGGATAATTTACCATGCCAAATGGTGAAACCGGTTCCGCCAGTCCTGTAGTTTAGTTGGCAAGAAACGCCATTTGCGTCTCGCGGCGGTAGTCCGTCACGCCATCGGCAATTCCTTCGGCGATTTTTTGCCGGTAGGCGGCGTTGCGGAGCAGTTTTTCTTCTTTCGCATTGCTGATAAACGATGTTTCAACGAGAACCGAAGGCATCCGCGCGCCGTGCAACACATAGAACATCGCCTGTTTCACGCCGTGGTCATACGGGCGGTGGCCGGGTTTTAGCCCCTTAACCACCGCATGTTGCACCATCGCCGCCATCCGGCTCGATTCATTTATTTTATCGGTGCTTTGCATGTCATAAAGTATAAAGGCGAGGTCGTTGGTATCTTCGTTGTCGCTCTCCATATTCATCATGTTTTCCTGGGCCGCCACATATCCTTCGTCTTTGCTGCGGGCGGGGCTGAGAAAATAGGTTTCCACGCCGCTGACGTTCCGCTTTTTGCTGCTGTTGGCATGGATCGAAATAAAGAGATCGGCATCATTGGTGTTGGCAAAAGCGGTCCGCTCTTCCAACGGAATAAAGATGTCGGTGCTGCGGGTGAGAAGAACGCGGCAGTTGCAGTTTGTTTTCAGCAACTTTTCAAGCCGCAAGGCGATATCAAGCGCAACATCTTTTTCCCGCAGACCGCCGCGTCCGATGGCCCCCGGGTCTTTGCCGCCGTGGCCGGGATCAATTACGATCGTCCTGGTTTTAGAGTCGGGTATCGGCGCAAAGCTCGCTTTTTTAACATCTTTGGACTGGTGGGGAGCGGTCGGCTCAACTGGCGTTGCGCTGTCGATAAGCCCCGCCTCCGCCAACCCCGCATCATCGGCGGCTAAATCGGCCAAGGCGTCTCCGGCGGTTCCCGCGGCGGCAGTAACCGGCGGAAGCGGATTGATAACCGGCGCATTCAGGTCAACCCCCACTTTGGGAGCCGACAAACCTTTCGCCACGATGGCCGGCTTTTGGGCCTCGGCCTTCAAACTGTCGGCTTGATTCGCCGCCGGTTGGTCAAGGGGTTGGGCGGCGCTTTGTGCCGTCTCTTGCGCGGGAAACGCGGATACCTCGACGGGCGCCGATTCCTTGTCGGTATTGATATCGATCACGATCCGTTCCGGGTTGGAGAGTTCCATGGTGCTGTAACTTCCCCCCGATTTCAGGGCTATTATCACGCGGCTGATTTCGTGGTTGGGCGAACCGATCTCGATTGATTGCACCAAACCGCTCGGGGGAGTGATTGATTTTTCGAACGAACCCGCCCCCTGGGCGCCGAGGAGATCCACAATAATCCGGTTTTGCGCCTCGTCACGCTCGATTTTGTAATGAATCCGCTTGCCCATGTCCAAAACCACGCGGGCGTAACTGTCGTTGGCCCAATAGCGTACCCGCTTGAAATCCAATTCGGCGGACGCTTCCGCATCCGGCGCACTTTTTACTTTCACTTTGGGGAGGGCGTATTTGGCGCTGCGGATTTCGCCTTGCAGCCTGTCGATCATCGTTTTAGCCACCGCCACCCGGTCCCCTTTGGGGAACCAGCTAAGCAGACCCCGAAAATCGGAAACGGCCTCAACTTTATCGCCATCCTTCAGCCGGAGTTCGCCGGAATTGTAAAGCGCGTCGTCGGCCAGCGCATGATCCGGATAGGTGCGTACCAATACACGGTATATCGTCAGGGCGTTTTGTTTGTCGACTTTCCGGTGATAGCGGGTGTACAAGTCTCCATGCAACTGGCCGGACATGAAAAGAGCTTCGGGGGTCTTGGCGCCTCGCGGATATTTTTTGTAAATCGCCTTGAACATCTCAAGATTTCTTTCGAGTTCCCGGCGGCTCACATTTTTGTTAGCCCCCCCCAGTTTGTGATAGTAATCCGCCGCTTGTTTATAGGCGGCCACCGAGCGGTCAGGAGCGGCATCGGCATAACCGCTTGATATAAAGACGGCAAGCAGAATGGCGGCAAATATTTGACTGATTTTCATGGCTCTGTTTGGAAGTAGAGGCAAAACTTGTGCCAGCAAAAGAGGATACCCCCAAATTCTTACCGTTTCACGAGATCCCGCTAACGTTAAGTGCAATGTAGATTTTATACTATAACTAGCGGAGGAAACGCAAGTTATTTATATCGCCTGCTCCAGCTTGCGAAAAACACCCCCCCAACTTTCCACTATGAGGGGGGTATCGTTTGCCGGTCTGAAATGGAGCGACGGTGTATTACGGCGCCGTGGAATCGTAATTGAGGCCGTCGCTCAAAGCGGCGGGGCCGCTGTTATCATGCGGCACGCCGACAGTTACCGTACCGGCGGTCTGCCCGCCCTCCCCGCCGTAAGGAGGGCGTGGAAGTATCCAACCGGCTGTTGAAAAAGCTCCGCCTTGTCACCCTGTATGCGTTTCATCGGTTTCGAAATTGCCGATTTGCAACAAAGCGGCGACTGCTCCCTTCAGAAAGTTACTTTTTCCTCTTTTGGGGTTTTTCCCGATGCTCTTTTTCCTTTTTGGAGTGGTGTTTATCGTTCTCAACCTCGGTGAGCGTAAAAATCGTCTCGCCGCCGCAGGTTCCCCCCTTGCCGTCATCGGCGGTGAAAGCGACAAGCCAATTTTTCACCTCGACATCGTTTTTGTCATGATGATCGCGGCGGGTGTGGTCTTCAACCTCTTCGATTTCGGTTACGGCGCTTACCGTGATCACCGGCACGTCGCCGTCGGGATCGGTCACGTTTTCCACCAAAACGTCAGCGGGGGTAAGATGTTCGCGCACCTCTTCGGGGGCGTCGGGGTTTTTCAGCCGCGCCGTGGCGGCGGCGCAGACCGGCGGCTGGTTCTTTACTTTCTCCATCGGCATGGTGATCTGCGTGGCGCCGTTGGTGCTGCAATTGTTGTTCTCGTCCAGTTCCGGCACCGTCTGATCGGCGTCCACGCAAGCTCCGATGTAGTAGAGGGCGCCCGGTTGCAGATTGGCGGGAAGATTCACGGTAACGCGCGCTCCCTTGTCCTGCCGGCCGGGGGCCAGCGCGGGCACCGCCCGCTCGCCCAGATATTGGTCCACGGCGGTGTTGATGTCGGCATCGGTGGAAAGATAGTAGCGGGTGATCGACGGACCCGCCGGGCCGTTCCCCTGATTGAGTGTGCCGTCTTCCACTTGCAGGGTGGTTTCACCCGGCATCAGCCTGATGAGCGGCGGGAAGAAATCGCCCACCACCATGTCCGGCCCCCCTTTCCACTTCACCTCCACCGGCGGGCTGACAAGATAGGGCATCCCCTCCAGCACCATTTCCGCCACCACCGTATCCGTTCCCTCCTGCATGCTGTAATACCGTAAAGAGGCGTTTCCGTCTATGTCCGTCCACCGCCCCGCTTCGTGCCAATAACCGAACTGAACATCATCGGCGGAGCTCAGATAGCCGTCGATGTTCGGCAAATAAACGTCCATATTCGGTCCGGATATGACGTGCAGGCGGATAAGCGGCGGCCCGTACGGGCCGCCGGAAGGCGCCGGCATCTGGTTGATCAGATAGCGGGCGTTCAGCGTGACCCATGCCCCCATGGTTGAAATCGATCTTTCAGGGGAGAGGGTGAGGTTTTCCTCGAAATAGAAAAAAGGGGGAAGGTGGTCCAGTATGTACTTGGCGTTGAAATAGAAGAGCGCGTAGGCCTCATCGGTGCGTTGCGCGGGGACGGATTGCGAGACGAGGGCGATGAATTCGTCCAGCGCCGCGCGGGCGGTGTTGGTATCGCCGGCGGCGGCTATTGCCGATCCCGCCTTTGCCTTCAAGGCGTCGTGCAGGGCGGCGTCTTTCAGCCAACCCAGCGCAACCGATTCGTCCAGATAGCCGGAGAGCTGTTCCATCATCAGCGAAAGGTTGGGCTGGCCGTCAGGCAGCCCCGGAGGGGCGGTCGGTGCAACCGCTTTGGTGTAGAAGTTGACCGATGCGATAAACTTCCAGTAGTCGTTCCCCGCCAGCTCGAAATCTCCGACTTGATCTTCGGTGGGAGACTGCAATTTGGGGGTAACCTTAACCTCGCGTATCCCCGGCAAACCGCGGCTGTTGATAATGAATCCCGATGGGGAAGTGCCGGGAGCAATCTTCAGGCCCCACCACCCTCCCCATCCCTCCGAGTCAAATCCACAGAAGCCCCGCCCATACGGATTGAGCAGGGTCGAAGGGACGCTCCGTGGGTCGGGTACGGTAAAATCCTGATCCAGCAGATGCTTTTTCTTTGGCAGACCGGTGCCATCCGGCACCAAGGTCCCTTTGCTGCGCCTCAAGTCTACGTCGACATCGTCAACAGTACCGGTGTTTCCAGGACCAGAAACAATGGTATAGGTGTAAATAAAATAGTCTCCGTTGAAAAGAACGGATGTCTGTATCTTTGTATCGGCAACTGTCGGAACTTCTCCGCCCCAATAGGTTGCCGCATCTGCGTGGTCGGTAAAAAAGGCAAATAAGAGAATAAGCAATAACCGTTTCATTGGGGCAACCCTCCATCCCAGGGATTCTTGCACTCGTAGTGAATTAAAGTCGGCCATTCCCAACGCT